>JAZSHZ010000024.1:0-3304 GCA_045533555.1 Eubacteriales bacterium | reverse complement strand
CTGACCACCTACACCTACTATCATAACATTTTTAGTTTCCATATCAATTAAACCTCCTTAGGTGCATGAAGTGCATCAAACTTACAAAGTTGTTCACAAACTCCGCAACCCGTGCAAAGCGTATTATCAATTTTCGCCTTTCCGTTCTGCATACTGATTGCAGGGCATCCGATTTTCATACACATCTTACAGCTCTTGCATTTATCTTCTTCAACAACAAGCGGCTTATTATGCTTTACATATTTAAGAAGCGCACACGGACGCCTTGAAATAATGACTGACGGCTCCGCAACCGCAAGCTCTTCTTTTATTACAGTTTCGCATTCTTTAAGATTATAAGGATCAACAACGCGAACGCGTGCGATACCCATTGCGCGGCAAAGCTCTTCAAGATTGATTTTCGATGCAGGGTCCCCCTTAAGATTGAAGCCCGTCGTCGGGTTCTGCTGATGTCCGGTCATACCGGTTATAGAGTTATCAAGAATTATAACCGTCGAATTAGAGGCATTGTAAGCTATATTGACAAGCCCTGTCATTCCGGAATGCATAAATGTAGAATCACCGATAACAGCAACTGTTTTTCCGTCACTTTCTCCTTCATTTGCTTTATTAAAGCCATGAAGAGCGGAAATAGAAGCACCCATGCAGATCGTGCTGTCAAGAGCTGAAAGCGGCGGTACTGCCCCCAGTGTATAACAACCGATATCACCGTGAACAGTGATTTTATTTTTTGCAAGCGTATAGAACAATCCTCTGTGCGGGCATCCTGCACACATTACCGGCGGGCGTGCGGGAATATTATCCTCAAGCTTTGCACCACAGACTGTTTCAACACCAAATTTATTTGCAACGATGTTCTGGCTAAGCTCGTCAATGCAAGAGAAAATCTCCTTTCCTTCGACATTGACACCGATATTCTTGCAGTGCTCTTCGATAAAACCATCAAGTTCTTCAACAACGATAACTTTATCAACCGACTTTGCAAAATTCTCAATTGAATTTACAGGAAGAGGCCAGATCATACCGAGCTTCATAACGGGATATTTATCTCCGAAAACTTCCTTAACATACTGGTAAGATGTTGAAGATGTGATAATACCAATACTCTTATCAGAGCCTTCTTCAATGCGATTGAATGAGGCTGTCTCTGCATATGCCGAAAGCGCAGCAGTTCTCTCTTCGACAATCGGATGACGTCGTTTTGCATTACCCGGCATCATTATGAATTTACCCGGATTCTTCTCATAATTCTTTTCAACTTCAATTCTGTCGGAAGTTTCGACGACGCTCTGCGAATGCGCAACGCGCGTGCACATCTTGATGAGTACAGGTGTGTCAAACTTTTCCGAAATCTCATATCCGAGCTTTGTGAACTCGATTGCTTCCATCGAATCAGCCGGCTCAAACATCGGAATCTTTGACGCCTTTGCGTAGTGTCTGGAATCCTGTTCATTCTGCGAGCTGTGCATTCCCGGGTCATCTGCAACGGCAATAATCATACCCGCATTGACACCTGTGTAGGAAATTGTAAAAAGCGAGTCGGCAATAACATTGAAAACGACGTGCTTCATTCCGCAAAAGCTTCTCTTGCCTGCCATACAAGCACCAAACGCTGCTTCCATAGCAACCTTTTCATTAGGCGCCCACTCTGCATATATTTCATCATATTTTGCAACTATCTCGGTGATTTCCGTACTCGGAGTTCCCGGATAGCTTGAAACGAAGCTGCATCCTCCCTCAAAAAGGCCTCTGGCAACAGCCTCGTTACCGAGCATAAGTTTTTTCATCATTTTTCCTCCTGTTCATTTATTACGCTTTCTGTTATATAAATATTTTTAGCCCGTAATCTGAACCTCAACAAGTCTTCCTTTGCAATATTTCTCACGAAGGACCGGCTTCTCTATTTTCCCTGTCGGATTTCGCGGAACTTTATCAAAGAAAATTTTTCGTGGTCTCTTATATCTTGGGAGCTGACCGCAGAATTCATTTATCTCTTCCTCAGTGCATTTCATTCCATCTTTGATCTCAATGATCGCCGCGCAAATCTCACCGAGTCTTGCATCCGGAAGTCCTATTACCGCAACATCCTTGATCTTGTCATATGCTCGAAGGAAATCTTCAATCTGCACCGGATAGAGATTTTCCCCACCCGAAATAACGACATCTTTTTTTCTGTCGACAAGATAAATAAATCCGTCTTCATCCTCACGGGCCATATCCCCTGTATAAAGCCATCCGTCCCTGAGAACATCGTTCGTGGCCTCTTCGTTCTTATAATAGCAGAGCATAACGCCATCGCCGCGCACGATAAGCTCGCCAACATCGCCGCGCTCAACCTCGTTGCCTTTTTCATCGACGATCCTCGTCTCCCAATTATATCCCGCTTTTCCGATAGCTCCGACCTTATGAACATTTTCTACTCCGAGATGAACACATCCAGGGCCTATTGATTCGGAAAGGCCATAGTTCGTGTCATACTGATGATGCGGGAATACTTCAAGCCATCTCTTAATAAGGCTGGGCGGTACAGGCTGGGCACCTATATGCATAAGACGCCACTGCGAAAGATGATATTTTTCAACATCAAGCTTTCCGGACGAAATCGCATCAAGTAAATCCTGAGCCCACGGAACAAGAAGCCAAACGATTGTGCATTTCTCTTCCGTTACAGCGCGCAAAATCCATTCGGGCTTAACGCCGCGAAGAAGAACCGCACGACTTCCCGAAAGAAGCGAGCCGAACCAATGCATTTTTGCACCTGTGTGATAAAGCGGCGGAATGCAAAGAAAAACATCGTCCCTTGTCTGCCCATGATGATTCTGTTCTGTTTTACAGGAGCAGACAAGAGCTTTATGATTATGTAATATCGCCTTTGGAAATCCCGTTGTTCCAGACGAAAAATAGATTGCAGCATAATCCTCTTCGCAAAGCGCAATAGGAGGCGCGCTTGAAGAGCAGTATCCCGTAAGTTCAATGCAATCCTCTGCATATTCAGGAGACTCTTTTCCAACATAAAAAAGAGTCTTTACTGCACCAAGATTATTTGCAATAGCATCTATTCTGCTTATAAATTCAGGGCCAAAAACAAGAACCTCAACATCAGCAAGATCAAGACAATATTTAATCTCGTCACTTGAATATCTGAAGTTCATCGGAACCGCAATACATCCTGCTTTGAGTATTCCAAAATATATCGGAAGCCACTCTATGCAATTCATAAGAAGAATCGCAACCTTGGTTCCGCGCTTGAGCCCACGGCTCAGGAGAAGATTCGCAAAGCGATTTGCGCGCCTGTCAAAATCCT
>JAZSHZ010000006.1:0-3952 GCA_045533555.1 Eubacteriales bacterium | reverse complement strand
GCGCTCCGCAGAGCGCAAAAAGGGTGCCGGTGGCACGCTTTTTAGTCCGCGGGTAGATCCCTCAAAGTAAATTAACCGCAAATATTCTTGGGAGCATCCGAAGGTTGGTATGTCTGTTTTTTTGGTGCAACGCGAGATGGTGAGGAATCGAAAAGGACGGCGCTCCGCAGAGCGCAAAAAGGGTGCCGGTGGCACGCTTTTTAGTCCGCGGGTAGATCCCCACCGTCTCCAGAAGAAAAAGGTCCTAACTTTTTATCAAAGTTATGACCTTTTTCAATTATATCCGTTCCTTGCAGAACGGGTGATATATCTTCGATATGATATCCGCCCTTGGCGGATGATATATACCTTTGGCATATGAAGGAACGGATATTATATCATATTTGTAACGCAAATATATCATACGGCTTTGCCGTATATCATATCGCATCAGCGATATATCATTAAAAACCATCCTCAAAACTCATTGGGAGCGTATACTCGTTTTTGTATTTATTTTTGAATTGCAGGGTTATCCGTTCTGTCCAGAAGATAATCAATGCTCACTCCGTAAAAATCCGAAAGCTTTATCAACACTTCTGCCGTGAGAGAAATAACGCCTGTTTCGTATTGAGAATAAGTATTTTGCGAAACGTTCAAAACTTTTGCAATATCTTTTTGTTTAATGTCGCTGTCTTCTCTGATGTTCCTTAGATTTTTAAATTGCATAATATCACCTCAAGGTTATTATGCAACATCTGTATTACAGATATTGACTTTTATCTGTAATACAGATATAATTATTTTGTCGAAAGGAAAGTTTCAACAATGATTGTACATTTCTTTTGCGTTAGACTTTAGAAAGGGGGAGGTTGGGGATATGGTAGACAAGTATGTTTTGACAAAAAGCTCTAAAACACTACATCTCATCGGCAAATGTCCGCATTCAAAACATAACTGTGCAGATGAAAACATGTACGAGTTTTTCAAAACAGAAGACGAAGCAATCTCAAAACACCAAAATCACATAAGACATTGCAAACTCTGTTTCAAGGACAGATGATGCACAAAAAAATCTAAAAGGAGAATTCAAATGAAAAAAATTATATCACTGTTATTAGTCTTTATGCTCTGCCTACCTTTAGGTGCTTGTAGTAATAGTTCTGATACTGATGTTCCAAATGCAGAAACAGAAGAAACATCAAAAGATATGTCAGATCCTGAAAACTGGCTTATAAAAACTGACGGAGATGCCTATCCTATATTTAAACAGATAGCAGTTAATGAGTGTTGCGAACATTCGCGCGTTAAAAAATTGTTAGGATTCGAAATTGGAGATTATGAGCTTGTTGATTTACATAAACCAGGTTTTCCATACGAAAAAACAGAAAATTTCACCTATCCTGATGGCCCTGAAAATCCTACTGCGCAATTTGATATTAAAGGAACATATTATCCGCAAGATGCATATGGCGATATGGGAGATAAAGAATATTTCAGAATGAGCATCATGGTTGATCTTGTAACAGGCGAAGGTTGGATTCATTCTTCTGATATCGGTAGTTGGTTAAATAGCTGAATATAATGAAACGAGTACATACCTGCCTTCTTTCTCTTTCATCTGCGCTTGTCAGAGTGCAGATGAAAGGGAGCTCGAAAGGCTACGAAAAAATGCAGAAACGGCCGAGAAAGCGTATGACAGAGCTGTGCAACACACCAAAGATGTTCAAGCTACCATAGATTCATATCAAAAAGCAGTTGAAGCTCTCAAATAAGCATTTTTGAAACAGAGCAGGTATCGATGCATTTTGCATTGATACCTGCTTTTCCGTCCTGCGCCTAATTTTTATGTAGCTTTATATATTCTCGCGGAGACATTCCAAAGTGTTTCTTAAACATCTTTGAAAAATTGTATATATCCGTATACCCGACCGAATATGCTGCAACTGAGATACTGACATCTTTTTCAAGCATCAGCGATACTGCAATATCCATTCTGTAATTAAATAAATACTGTTTTGGCGAAAGTCCCATCTTTTCTTTGAATACAGCGGAAAAATAACTGTGATCAAGACCAAGTCTCGTTGCAAGTTGTTGGATAGTTAAATCATACATGTATTCTGAATGCATGCAATCCAGTGCTTTGTCAATATAGCTTGTGTTACTCTTTTCGTTTTCGAGCAAAAGCGAAAAGAACTCCCAAAGCTTTGAACTTAAAAATGCGCTTCTTCCGTTTTTAAAAGATAATGCATTTTTCATGGAATTGAATAACTGTACAGCTTTTGGACAATGAATTACATCAGGCAATTTTAAGGGGAGCTCCTTTGAAGTTGTAAAACCGATCCAGATATAGCTCCATGGATTTTCGGAATCTGCTTCATAATATGTTTCGACATATGGAGGAATCACAAATATTTCGCCGGGACCTATGGCGTATTCTCTGTTTCCGATTTTGAAAACACCAAAACCGGATTCAACGAAATGAATAAGCCAGTGAATTCTTGTGGCAGGACCGTAATGGTGGGAATTTTCGCATTTTTGATATCCGAATTGCACAGGGTTTAATCCGTCATAACCTTCATCGGTTATCATGGCAATGGTATACATTACATCAAAACCTCCTTTGCAAAAACAACAAAAATGACAAGTTTTGATGCAATTATACCATTTTAAGAAGAGGCTAGTCAATATATCATTAAACAGAAGAATTTTATATGGAGGACATTATATGGATTTTCAATTTAAAAACAAAGACGATGTTAAGCTTTCAATGAATCTTTTGTCAAAAGAAAACGGAATAGAGCTATATGAGGTTAAGGCGGTATATCCGCAGGAGCAGATACCCGAAACATTCAGCATAACATTTTCAACACCTGTCATCGATACATATTCTGTGTGGAGTCCATCGATACAATACGACAGATATTTAGCTCCTGCATGGGGAAAGAGAACAACAAGTTCCCGTCTTGCTTCCGGTATGCCTCTTCATACTCTTGTTTCATCTGCCGGTAAAAATAAAATTGCAGTTGCTCTGTCGGATGCAAAAACGCCGATATCAATACGCACAGGGGTGCGCGAAGAAACTGCAAACATTGAATGGGAAATAAACTTTTTTACAATCAAGGTAGCACCGCTCAAAGAATATATTGCAATAATACGAATTGATACTCGCGATATTGCTTACTATGATTCTATTTATGATGTTGTGTCCTGGTGGGAAAATGAATGCGGCTATAAACCGACATATGTTCCCGAATATGCAAAACTTCCGATGAATTCTCTTTGGTATAGCTTTCATCAGCAACTTGATGTTGATGCCATTGTTGAGGAATGTGAGCTTTCAAAGCCTCTTGGTATGGATACCGTAATTATCGATGATGGTTGGCAGACGGATGACACAAATCGCGGCTACAGCTTTTGCGGTGATTGGGAGGTAACACCTACCAAGCTTCCTGATATGAAGCAGTTTATTGACAGAATTCACAGCACGGGTATGAAGGTTATCCTTTGGTATGCTCTTCCGTTTGTGGGAAAATTCTCCAAGGCATATGAGCGTTTTAAAGATATGCTTCTGCATAAAGAAGGCGATACCAGAAATTTTTGGTCACTTGATCCGCGCTATAAGGAAGTCCGCGACTATATCATCTCTTTCTGTACAAAAGGACTCAAAGAATGGGGACTTGATGGGGTAAAGCTTGATTTTATCGATTCATTCCAACTTGTCGGAAAGTCTCTTGAGTATGATGAGAGACGTGATTTTCAGTCACTTGAGGAAGCAATTGATAAGCTTATGACAGATATAACAGATGGACTTCGTGCAATAAACCCTGAAGTTCTTATAGAGTTCAGACAGAGTTATGTAGGTCCGGCTATAAGAAAGTATGGGAATATGTTCCGTGTTGCAGATTGTCCTGACGATGCTATCCGCAACAGACAGGATATAGTCGGACTTAGATTCACTTCGGGAAATTCA
>JAZSHZ010000206.1:0-3038 GCA_045533555.1 Eubacteriales bacterium | reverse complement strand
CCTGTGCGTTGTGTTGTTTGCAATAATACTCCGCTTTGCGATATGCCATATGGCAGAAGTTGACATATTCGATTTTGATGGTTATCGTATATCGCGCACTTACGGGAATGAACAAACTCAATGTAGGGGACGGCGTCCTCGACGTCCCGCAAGCTCCCGACTTTGACCAAGTTGCAGACTATGCCCGCGAAGCAGTCTCCGCACTTGTCAATGCAAAGCTTGTCAACGGCAAAAACGGTCTTATCGACCCGACGGCAAACACAACAAGAGCCGAAGTCGCGGTATTGATTCAGCGAATTCTCGGTTTCGTGAAATAACAAAAAATGATGCCAAATGTTTTTGCAGGCATCATTTTTTGATTTGTCGTTAAATGTCCTTACCTATTGAGATTTTATAATGTTCGTTCATAAGATCACGGGAACGTATATCAGCCCAGTGACTGTTTCTCTTTTCGGTTGTTACTTCACTTCGGGTTCGCTCTATCATCTCACGGCGAAGCTTGAGCGGCGGAAGCACAAACAGCTTGATGCATTCTTTGGTGAAATGCGCGTTGCTTGAAAACCCGAGTTCATCTGAAATTTCGTTTATGCTTTTTCTTGTGTAGCGAAGAAGCTCAATGGCTTTCATAAGGCGATATGTCATAAAAATGTCGTGATATGTCTTGCCGGTTACCTCGTTGAAGAGCTTTGTGAAGGTTCTCCTTGCCATTGCGGCTTGGTGCGCCGCCCGGTCGATGGTCAGATTCTCGGAAAAATGCTCTTTGATGAAGGCGACCGAATCGTAAATCGCATTCGTGTTGATTGAGTGGGGAAGCGAAAGCTTATCCGTTGCATTTGCATACATTTCGAAAAAATGACCGAATTTTTCAAATATTTTCGTGAGAAACATATCGGACTTTTTCTGATACTCGGAATAGATTTCGCACATAAGCTCCGAGGTGAGAAAAGCTTCGGCGCTCCTCAAGCGGAAATAAGTCGGCAGGCAGATTCCGTTATAAACAGCTTGTTTATACGAATGAGGGAAAAAGGGGATTCCTCTGGACGAAAAGGCATCCGGCAAAAAGGAGAAGGAAATAACTTTTGTGTTGGCGGGTGATTCCGTGGTATCAAGTCTGTGTGCGGTAAAGGGGCAGATGAGAGAAATGCATCCTTCCTCGCACAGAACGGGAACTCCGTTGATTTCATCCTTGTATTTGCCTGAAACGGTGTAATAAATCTGGAAATAATCGTGGTAATGAAGTCTGTTTGCTCCGCCCGTGACGACGTTGTTGATATTGATTCCGTATTTGCCGATAAAAGAATCGTCAACCCAGGACTGGAAGAGGGGCTTTTGCGGAGGGTATGGAAAAAAGGGCATACGATAAAACCTCCCGATTAAGGCTATATAAATATAATATAACATCCGATGCTCTATTTCAAGAATAAAATGCCCGAATGTATAAAAAATCGTATTGCGTTCGTTTTTACAAATGATATAATTTATGTATAAAGGTGGAATAGCATCTTATAAAAACTCGGGAGGAATGTAATATGAAAAGACGTATTTTATCGTTTGCTCTTGTGCTGTGTATGCTCGTGTCGATTTTGCCGACAACGAGTGTTGCCGGCGCAGCTTCTGCCGTGAAATATACCTATGATTTCACAACGAATGCAGTTGCAGGCACATACGATATAGCGAAACTCAATGCGGAGGTCAAGGCGGCAAAGAATGACTACGCCGTAAAATATACGGCGCTTAATGCTTTTGCCGCGACGCCGACGATTGATACCGCAAAGACAACGGGATGGTCTGTAGGCAATACCCGCTATGTCTGCAATGCAACAACAACCGGAGGTACATATTCCGAATTGACCTCGGACGGCTTCCGTTTTCTTCTGGCAACTGCCCGATATTTTGACGAAACGGCGGGCAACGGATATTATGGTACAGCCAACTGGACGGCGGGCGCTTGCACACACGTTGCTTTTGTCATCGATATCCCCGCTGCGGGAATATATGACCTTGATGTGTTCAACAATGTTGCCCACACTTATGGCGCGCATACCGAGGTCCGCTTCGGCAAAGCAACGAAGACAACGCTCACTAACGCCGATGTGACAAGCCTTTACAATGCTGCGGATACCGTTGTTCTCGGCTGGCACGACAGCTCCGTTGTTCACAACGGAAGTGCGGCAAACCCTTCCGAAACGTTCACAGTAAACGTAAGCGCGGCAGGAAAATATTTCATCATCTTCGGAACGCCGAACGGTTCTCTTGCGAAGAACGCAAATCGAATTTCGACATCTGATACCGAAGTCAAATCGGGTGCGGGATTCCAGACCCTCAACATCTCGAAAATAACTCTCTCGGAGTATGTCGAAAAGCTTTCTCTCAAGGCATCGATTTCAAAATCGACCATCGAAGTGGGTGAAATTGCACAGATTACTGCAAATGCAAGCATGACAAACGGAAGTGCGGCAAGCGGTGCAACGTATACGTATACATCGAAGGATTCGGGCATTGCAAGTGTTGATGCAAACGGAAAAGTAGTCGGAATCAAGCCCGGAGAAACAGAAATAACCGTAAAAGGTGAGCTTGGTGACAAGTCGGATGAAGTAACGTTCTCAATAAAGGTCATCGAAAAGATACCGGACTCGGTAACACTCACCTATGACTTCAATCAGGTCAACGGAGAGACGTCAAACAACCTTATATATTCGGCAGCCGACACGGCATATGCAAACACGAACGGAACGTGGGCATTTGCGGGAATAAACGCGGTTGCAATAAAAACACAGTCGGCATACGGCGCAAACGTCGGAATGACAAAATCCGTTCCGTATTCCGCAATAAAATTGAATATCCCGTATGCGGGAAATTATTCCGCAAAGCTTATTTATCACAAGAACAGGACCTCAGGCGGAAAGGTTGATATGTTCCTTGTCCCGGCCGATGCAGATGCCTCATCCATTGCGGCACTCACTGCAAACGCGGACAGAATATCGTTGTTTGACAATGTAAATTTCCGCTCTCCTGACGAAACGAATATTATGGATGCA
>JAZSHZ010000029.1:0-19591 GCA_045533555.1 Eubacteriales bacterium | reverse complement strand
ACATGGCTACGATCCGACTTCGCGGATGTCAAGCGCGCGGATGACACTATTCCTTTTGAAAGCAAGATCCCGACCGAATCGGAGATGGATTTCCTTGAGGCGCAGGCAGAGAAAAAGCCTTCCCGCCCCGATTTTCCGGGTCTCAAGTTCGGTAAGGACTATGATATAGACAGCGAAGATTAAAAAACAAAAGATATATAAAGAGGGAGAATAATAAAATGTCTCAGGATTACAACAGCACAATCAACCTGCCGAAGACGGAATTCCCGATGCGTGCAGGTCTTCCCAAGCGCGAGCCTGATATGCTCGCGGCATGGGAGAATGACAATCTCTACGGAATGCTTATGGAGAAGAATGCGGGAAGACCGCCCTTCATCCTCCATGACGGCCCTCCGTTCTCCAATGGAAGCATCCATATGGGAACGGCAATGAACAAGTGCCTTAAGGACTTTATCGTCCGTTATAAGAATATGGCAGGTTTCTCGGCACCCTATACACCGGGCTGGGATAACCACGGTATGCCGATCGAGTCCGCGATCATCAAGCAGAACAAGCTCGACCGCAAGCATATGTCCATTCCGGAATTCAGAACCGCTTGTCAGAAGTTTGCGGAAAACTTCGTCGATGTTCAGAGAAATCAGTTCAAGCGCCTCGGTGCACTCGGCGACTGGTCAAACCCCTATCTCACGATGGATCCGAAGTTTGAAGCAGAAGAAGTCAAAATCTTCGGCGAAATGTATAAGAAGGGTTATATCTATAAGGGTCTCAAGCCTGTTTACTGGTGCCCTGTCTGCGAGACTGCACTTGCAGAAGCTGAGATCGAATATAAAGACGATCCGTGTACGACCGTTTACGTCAAGTTCAAGGTAAACGATGACCTCGGAAAGCTTTCGGGCATCGACCTTGAGAACACATATTTCGTCATCTGGACGACAACTGTCTGGACTCTTCCGGGCAACCTTGCAATTGCTCTCAACCCGTCTGAGGAGTATGTCATCGCAAAAGCTTCCAACGGCGAGAACTACATTATGGCAGAAGCTCTTGCAAACAAGGTTATGAAGATCGGCGGCTTCGACAGCTTCGAAATCATCGACCACCATCCGGGTCGCTTCTTTGAGAATATGCTTGCAGACCATCCGTTCCTTCCGAAGACATCGCGTCTGCTCCTTGCAGACTATGTCACTATGGAATCAGGTACGGGTTGCGTTCACACGGCTCCGGGCTTCGGTGCAGACGACTATCAGACCTGCCGCCGCTACGGTATGGAGATGGTTGTTCCGGTCGACGACACAGGTCGCCACACGGATTATGCAGGCAAGTATGCAGGAATGAAGACGGAAGAGTCCAACCCTGTAATCCTTGCTGATATGAAGGAATCCGGTGCGCTCTTCGCATCTGAAGATATTGTCCATAGCTATCCGCATTGCTGGAGATGCAAAGGCCCGATCATCTTCCGCGCAACAGATCAGTGGTTCTGCTCTGTTGATGCATTCAAGGATGAGGCAGTTGCAGCCTGCGGCAAGGTTCAGTGGTTCCCCGAATGGGGTTATGACCGCATTGTATCAATGGTTCGCGAGCGTGCAGACTGGTGTATTTCCCGTCAGCGCCATTGGGGTCTCCCGATTCCCGTCTTCTATTGCGAGGAATGCGAGAAGCCGATCTGTGATGATGCAACAATTGAAAAGATTTCCAAAATCTTCGGCGAGAAGGGTTCAAATGCGTGGTTTGAGCTCGATGTAGCAGAGCTTATGCCCGAAGGTTATGTCTGCCCGCATTGCGGAGGAACTCACTTCTTCAAGGAGACAGATACGCTCGACGGTTGGTTTGACTCAGGTTCAACCCATATCGCATCCATGGAGCTTGATTCTCCGAAGTGCTGGCCGGCAGACCTCTATCTTGAGGGTGCAGACCAGTATCGCGGCTGGTTCCAGTCCTCTCTTCTCACGGCTGTCGCTCTCCGCGGCGAAGCTCCCTACCGCCAGGTTCTTACACACGGCTGGACGGTTGACGGCGAAGGCAAGGCTATGCACAAGTCTCTCGGCAACGGCGTAGCTCCCGAAGAGATTATTGAAAAATACGGTGCAGATGTCCTCCGTCTCTGGGCGGCATCGGCAGATTACCGTCAGGATATGAGATGCTCCGATGCTATATTCAAGCAGCTTTCGGACACATATCTCAAAATCAGAAACACTTCGAGATATATTCTCGGTAACCTCGCAGGATTCGATCCGAATAATTGTGTTCCGTTTGAGGATCTCTGCGAGATGGATAAGTGGGCTCTCTCCCGCCTCAACACACTTCTCAAGCGTTGCATCGAGGCATATGACAAATATGAGTTCTACACAGTCGTTCACTCTGTCCATAATTTCTGCGTCGTCGATATGTCAAACTTCTATCTCGACGTCATCAAGGACAGACTCTATTGCGACGGAACAGACAGTGCATCCCGCCGCGGCGCACAGACGGTTATCTATAAGATTCTTGATACTCTTGTCCGCATCCTTTGCCCGATTCTCGCATTCACAAGCGATGAAATCTGGAAGGCTATGCCGCACGAGGATGGCGCAAGACTTGAGAATGCAATGCTCAATGATATTCCGAAGGTAGATGAGAAGGTTCTCAATGCTGAGCTTGAGCAGAAGTGGGAGCGCGTTCAGGCTCTTCGCGACCGCGTCAACCGTTCGCTCGAGGAAGCAAGAGCGGCGAAGGAAATCGGTAAGTCTCTTGAAGCAAAGGTAACGATTTCTGCAAACGGCGAAATTTATGATTTCATAACTGCAGAGCCGGAGCTCGATAAGCTCTTCATCGTCTCCGCGGTTGAGGTTAAGAAGGATGAAGCTCTCGGCGCGGCTCTTGAAGATATCGCGGTTGAGATTTCAAAGGCAAGCGGAACAAAGTGCCCGCGTTGCTGGACGTTCTCCGAAAATGCGGGAACAGATCCCGAGCATCCGGAACTCTGCCCGCGTTGCACGGCAGTCGTCAAAAACGCATAAGGAGAATAAGGCTTGCTTATACTTCAGTTTTTAGCGGTAACGGCACTGGTCGCCCTTGATCAGCTTTCAAAGCTGTGGGCGGTCAGAAGCCTTGAGCCGATCGGAAAGATTGCAATAATAAAGGATGTTTTCAATCTTCGATATGTCGAAAACACGGGCGCCGCGTTTTCGATGCTTCAGGGGAAGACTGTTATCCTCGTTGCAATTCCGGTCATTGCGAGCATAGGAATGATATATCTGCTTTGCTCAAAAACGGTTAAATCAAAGACAGGTTCATGGGGCGTCGCGCTTATTCTCGCAGGCGCGCTCGGAAACCTTATCGACCGCATCTTCCGCGGTGCCGTTGTTGATATGTTTGATTTCACGTTGATAAACTTTCCGGTTTTCAATGTCGCGGATATATGTGTGACGATCGGAGCAGTGTTGTTCTTTATCTATGCAATATTTTTCTATGAAGATAAGGCGGGGAAGAAAAAATGAATATGACTCGTCTTATTGCAGAGACGGGCGATGAAGGAAAGAGACTTGATGTCTTCATCGCAGAGAAAATGAATATGACAAGAAACGCCGCAGCGGCCCTCATTGAGGGCGGCGGCGTTTCCGCGCTTAAAAAGAATTATAAGATGCGCGTCGGCGATGAGATCGACGTTGAGATTCCCGAGCCGCGCGAGGCGGAGATAACCGCGGAGGATATTCCTCTCAATATCGTTTATGAGGACAGCGATCTTCTTGTTATCAACAAGGCAAGAGGAATGGTGGTTCATCCCGCTGCGGGTAACTGGAGCGGAACTCTCGTCAATGCGCTTATGCATCATTGCGGAAGCGAGCTTTCGGGTATAAACGGCGTGCTTCGCCCGGGCATAGTCCACCGTCTCGACAAGGATACGAGCGGACTTATGCTCGTTGCAAAGAACGACTTTGCACATAACAGTCTCGCGGAGCAGATAAAGGAGCACACGGTGCGCCGCGAATATCACACGGTCGTCATCGGCAACCTGCGCGACGATGAGGGAACAATTTCCGCACCTATCGGAAGACACAGGACGGACAGAAAGAAAATGGCGGTGACGGAGAGCAATTCAAAGCCCGCAACGACGCATTTCAAGGTTATTGAGCGCTATCCGGGATTTACATATGCCTCCTGCATTCTCGAAACGGGAAGAACGCATCAGATTCGTGTCCATATGTCGCATACGGGCCATCCCGTCGTCGGTGACGAGGTGTACGGCGCGCGCGATAAGCTAGGCCTTGTCGGTCAGTGCCTTCATTCAAAGAATGTCACATTTGTTCATCCGCGAACGGGAGAAACGCTGTATTTTGAATCGGAGCTGCCCGATTATTTTGAAGAGATTCTGAGAAAATTGCGCGCAAGGGGATAGAAAAAAATGAATATGTATATAATCGGTGCATATATAATATGGAATTTTATCGTCTTTTTGCTTTACGGAGCAGATAAGCTGAAGGCAAAGGCAGGCGCATGGCGCATATCGGAGAAAACGCTCATTCTCTGCGCGCTCTTCTTCGGCGCCGTCGGCGCATTCTGCGGAATGAAAATTTTCCGCCATAAGACGAAACACGCGAAATTCACAATCCTTGTCCCGCTTCTTATGGTGTTGAACATAATCATACTCATAGCCCTCGGGATAGCTCCCGAAAAGACGATGGAGATTATAGAAGAACTCAAACTGTAGTATTTACTCCCTGCAATGACTTGACAAAAGCTCATAACAGGGAGTATAATAATATAAAATTCAATAGGGGTGCTGAGGGATACTCGGCTGAGAGCGGAATGCTTTTTTCGCAACCCATGAACCTGATGCGGATAATGCCGACGTAGGAAGCCTTGATTTGTGAGCACGTTTTGCGTATGATCCGCAAGGCGTGATTTTTCATTTTGAGGTGATCACTATGCAAATCGATAATAAAACAAAAATACTGACGAAATGCTCGGTAATGCTTGCCATTGCGACTGTTCTTTCGTTTATAAAAATCATCGAGTCGCCGTTCGGAGGGTCTGTAACTCCGGGAAGTATGGTTCCGCTTGTCGTACTGTGTGCTCATATAAGGGAATTTAAATGGGGATTGCTTGCCTGCTTTGCCTATTCTCTCATTCAGATGCTTCTCGGCTTCTATGCTCCGCCTGCGGCAAACATAATCAGCTTCTTTGCGGTGGTTGCGCTTGATTATGTCGTGGCATTCAGTATTATCTGCATCGCAAATCCGATTTCGAAAATATTTAAAAATAAATCGCTCGGTGTCTCGATCGGCGCGGCGGTCGCGTGTATTCTTCGTTTTCTGTGCCATTTTTCAACAGGCATTCTGATATGGGGCGGATATGCACCGGAGGGTATGCCGATCTGGCAATATTCGCTTATCTACAACGGAGGATATATGCTTCCCGAGCTTATCATAACCGTTCTTGCCTCCGCGGCAATCCTTGCAATAATCGAAAAGAAAAAAAGCTGAAAGCAATCGCTTTCAGCTTTTTGTTGTTAATAGTCGGTTGTGCTTATTGTGAGGTTGCGAATTTTGCAAGTGCATTTGTAAGGAAAAGCAGCAGTTGTTTTGCCTTCGAATTCAACAGTGATTGTTTGAACATCTTGGGTATCTACTGAAAAGTCTATCGGAGTTTTATCCTGTGAGGAGGAAATTGTGTCCGATTCAAACAAAACATTTCCCGATTCATCTATAAAGCGTATACAGAACGAACCTTTTCTTGAATCAGAGCAAACAGGTGGAATAAGCTGACCTTCCATTTTGCTTGTCAGCCCTTTGAGCGGATATGAAAAACTATTTTTGAAATCATAATTTCCTGAAAAATCCGCTGTGCCGAGAGAACTTGACGGCCTGAAGCAAATGAAACTGTTTTCATCTTCGAAATCAACAAAAAACTCGTTGTTTTTTGTAGCACGATTTATAAAATTAATTGCAACAGAAAGTTGTTTTTGCGGTTTACCACTCATAATAACCGTCGAAGTGTCATTGTCCCAACCGACCGAGAGTCCAAGTGCTTCACCAACCGCACGAACCGGAAGATATGTTGTTCCTTCAAAGGCGAATGGCTCGACGATATTGCCGTTGGCATCTCGTGGGGTAATGATATTATCGTTTATTTTGAGTTTTATATCTCGATATAAAACGTTCAAGCTTTTTGTTGCTTGCGAGGCAGAGGCAATGCAAGTAGTAAACAAAAAAGCACATAAAAAACCAATGATGATACCTTGAATTTTTTTGGACATATTCAAAACCTCCTTATAAACAAGTTATTTCTCATATGTATGGATTGCGAGATCGCCAATCGCGCATACGGGTTTTTCAACCGTATCAAGATTATAGCATTCAAATGAAATTCTGAGAAGTTCCGCTCCTTCGGCATTGAATTCGAAATATGTTGAGGAGGTATTTTTGTCTGCATCGGTTTTGTAGAGAACGTTCCCCTTTTCGTCAAGGAACTCAACTTTGAAGGATGCATGATTTGAATTGAACGGAGGATAAATTCTTCCGGTAATCTTTTGACAAACACCGTTGAGTGAGTATGAGAAGCTATCTGTATAACTGTTTAAAACATTGCTGTTAATTCTTACACCGGTGTAAGGTGGTGTAATTCCCAGATATTTGACTCCCTCATATTCGTTTTTATAGAAATGATTCATCGACGGGGTTTTAAACATTTCCATATCATAAAGATAAACTTTTTTAAGTTCCTTATCCTTGATAATAACCGTTGAGGTTTCGTTGTCCCAATCAACTTCCTTACCGAGCGCTTCGCCGATTGCACGGACGGGGAGATATGTTGTTCCGTTTGAAGCAAATGGCTCGACAATGTTGCCCGCGGCATCCTTTGGAGTGATTGTCTCACCGTCGATCTCAATCTTTATATCGCGGTAGGTGACCTCAAGCTGTTTATATATCTCGGCGGCAAAGGTCGCACCACCGAAAACAAGGAGATAAATCAAAACACCGATGATAAATCCTTGAATGCGTTTGTTCATATAAATCCCTCCTATAAAAATAGTCTCTGTGCTTTTAGAATAACACAGAGACTTTGAACTGTCAATGCTTCCGAATCTCGCCGAGCGTGCAATAGAGCTTGCCGCCGTTTTGAACGTGGTCATAGATTTTTTTAGCAAGGCTTGTTGTCGGCGTAAACATTGAGAGATTTTCGCGCGTTGCATCGCGGCGGAAGATATATTTGAGTGCATCATCCGCCTCCTCTGAGCTTCTGATTTCAAACATACTGCGGAATTTTGCGATGTTTGAGTCTTCTCCGACAAAGGCGAGAAGAGTTTCGTCAAGAAGCCACGAATGGCAGGTGAACTTATCATATCTAAAATCGGGGAAGTGCTTTTTAAAGAAAGCTTTTGCAAGAGAAATTGAGTTCTCGCATTTTTCGGGAGTCAGCGAATCGCCCTCGGCGATATGTATTTCAAGCTCTCCTTCCGCCATGCAGAATTGAAGTCTGCCGAGTCTATAAAGCTTCATCGCAAAATGGCGCGAAAGCCAGTTCACCTGCGTGAGACCGAGAGATCCGTTTATCTCATAATGAACCTTCGCCCAGATGACGACATCGCTCAGGGTTTCAAAGAGAACATCTTTGCCGATTCCCTGCGCGGCATAGCTTTCCGAAAGCTCCTCGCAGAAAAAGATATACATAAGAAGATTGCGCTCCTTGTCTTCGCAGGAATTGTCATATTCCGAAATGAGGCAGGGGGCGAGCTCCTTCTTTTCAAGAAGCGAATAAAATTCCGCATCCCATTCGGGCGGGAATGAGAGCTTTTCATACCATTTCTTTATAATCGTCTTCATAAGTCTTGTTCTCCTGCGTTTTTTTGCTATTATATCACCAACGCAAAAGTATGTCAAACCGCGGCTTATTTTGTCTTGCCGTTTTCCGTAAAATATGGTAATATACTATAGGACTAAACGAAAAGAGGTAAAATATCCGTGGAAAACAAAACAAACAAACTGTTCACAAATCCCTGGTTCGTCACATTTATGGCGTTGCTTTGCTGTGCTCTCTGGGGAAGCGCAAGCCCCGCCATCAAGACAGGTTATCAGCTTATAAAGCTTCAGAGCGGCGATGTCGTCTCGACGATTCTTTTTGCAGGTCTCCGCTTTTTCCTTGCAGGCGTGCTCACGATTCTTATCTATAGCATCGCAAGAAGAAAAGTGCTCGTTCCGCAAAAGAAAAACTGGGGCAAGGTTATGTATATAAGCCTTTTTCAGACGATACTTCAATATTTCTTTTTCTATGTCGGCCTTGCGAACACGACGAGTGTCAAGGGCGCGGTCATCAGCGGTTGTAATGCATTCTGCTCAATTCTCGTCGCAAGTCTTCTCTTCCGTCAGGAAAAGCTTACGGTGAAGAAGGTTTTTGCCTGCTTCATCGGATTTGCGGGCATAATCCTCATCAATATGAACGGTCTTGATATGAATGTTTCGCTTCTCGGCGAAGGCTTCGTCTTCTTCTCGACGGTGTGCGTCGGAATGTCCTCGACTCTTATCAAGATATATTCAAAGGATGAGGACCCCGTCATCATAAGCGGATGGCAGTTCGCACTTGGCGGTCTTGTTATGGCAGTCGGCGCATTTCTTCTCGGTGGAAGAATCGATCTCGGAAGTCCGGGCGCAATCGGAATACTCATCTATCTCGCGTTCCTTTCCGCTGTCGCATATTCGCTCTGGGGCGTGCTTCTCAAGTTCAATCCCGTCTCGAAGGTAACGGTCTTCAACTTTATGATACCGGTATTCGGTGCATTCCTCTCGGAAATCTTCTTCCCCGGTGCGGGCGGCGTTGCGCTCTCAAATCTCATAATCGCGCTCATTCTTATCTGCATCGGAATATTGCTGATAAACATCAAAAAAGAAGAAAAATAAAATTGAAACCCGATTCCGTAATTTTCCTACGGAATCGGGTTTTTGATTTAAATGTCGGTGTTTAGCCATTCCCATCGCTTTTTATATGCACTGTGCGAAAGCATTGCATCGGGAAGTATATGCTCCTTGTATTTCATCGGAGGCATACCGAAATGCTTTGTAAACATATGAGAAAGATGGGTCTTATCGTTAAGTCCGGTGAGTCTTGCGATTTCATTGAGCGAAATTTCTTCACGCGTGAGCAGAGCTGCCGCGCGTTGAAGTCTCAGTGCAAGAAGAAAATGCGCGAAGGTCATCCCCGTGACGGCTTTGAAATATTTAGTAAACATGCAGCGCGACATTGCCGCAACGGAGCAAAGCTTATCTATCGTGAGCTTCTTTTCAAAATTTTTTTCAATATAAGCAATCGCCTTGTTTATTGCAGTGATGTGCGTTTCGGGAAATTCCGTCTCAACCGAATGGACGTTGTCAACGCACATAATAGTGAAAAAATCTGCAAGAAGATCGGAAATTTTATTGAAGGACATTTCGTGTTGCTTTGAAAACTCCGCCATAATTTCGCGTATGAGACCGTCGGCGCGATCCTTGTCCTCACCCGAAAAATCGCGGAAATTGGGAAGAAGGCTCTCGTTGAACCTTGCCATATAGCGGTTGAGAGGGAAGAAACCGTGCCCTTGCTCGGTCAGAAAATCAGTATGGAATGAAATGAAAACGGCAACGGGGGTATCCTCGGATTTCGTGAAGTCAACCTGGTGCGGAGTGTAGGGGAAAATGATTGAGCAGGATGATGGATTCTGCGTGTATATTCTGCCATCGATAAGATGAGTCATATTTCCCGATAAGACATAGCACATCTGACAATGTCTGTGGAGATGCTCGTTGTTTGCTTGCCTCCGGCACTGGGTTGAAACGATGACGGGCAGATTTATCGAGCCGAAGCTATCGGATACGACGACTGAGCTTTGCATACTTCTTCCTCCTTTCCTTTTTTACAGTATAACATATGAAATATCAAAAAGTAAAGAATAAAAACATCCGATTTCACAACGGTGATGTTTGAATGAAAGATGTGTTTTATATACAATTATACTATACATTTGTCTGTATTATAATTTCATATAAAGTGGAGGTAGAAAAATGAAAGGAAAAAGATTATTGTCAATCGTGCTTGCATTCGCGATGATTCTGTCGCTTATGCCGACATTTTCGTTGACTGCAGGCGCGGCAGAGCTCAATGAGCTCAACTATGTGTTTACGAAAGCAGCTTTTGCGGACACATCGTTTACGGACGGAACGGATATCTCGAAAATAACAAACAAGCAGCTCGTTCCGGAAGTAACCGATCCGTGGGAGGTGTTCACAAGACTTTCCATCAACTGGCCGATTTACCCGGTTGGTGCTATGTCCTATATTGGCAATGCCTCGCTCGGAGACGGGAATAACTCGATCGTGTTCAAGATCAGCGTCGATAAGGCGGGAAAATATACGCCGACACTGAGGTATCACACATGGGCAAACGGTGGTAAGGTCGATGCATATATCATCGACCCCGAATATAGCTCAAAGGCAAGCTCGTATAATGCGAGTGCAGGTATTTTGGCATTTATTGCGGCGGCGGATGTTGCCGATTCCGGTGTCGTGCGCGCGTTGAGTGTCGACACATGGACGGAAAAGGCATCCGATACATCAACTCCGCTCTCTTCATCGGGAAATCCCATAACGCTTGAAGCGAAGGATTATTATCTCGTGTTTACATACAGTCAGGGTGCTCAGCCCTCGACTCACGCAAAGGCAAGAACATATAACTATATCCATAGCTTCAACCTCAAAGAGGTCGGCGCGGTAACCATGCAGATTTCCGCAGACAAGACATCGCTCAAGGTCGGCGGTGAGGCGAGCGTTTCCGCAAAGCTTTTTGAGGGTGATAGCGAAATTTCGGGCGATATTTCCTATTCGTCCTCAAAGACCGATGTTGCAACGGTTGATGCATCGGGAAAGGTCTCCGCAAAGGCGGAGGGAACTGCCCGCATCACAGCAAGCGCAACCGTCGGCGGCAAAGATGTTTCGGCATATGTCGATATCGAGGTTATGCCGCTTGTTTCCAACCCGAAGTATATGTTCACTTACGGCGCAATCAAGGATGCAACAGCGGCAATGAACCTTCCGGACGTAACATCCTATGATATGATCAATACGTCCGTATCGACGGGGCTCTGGCATTACGTCGGCAGAGAAGGCGGCATCTATAGCTCTCTTGCGCTCAATCAGGGCTTTATGCAGTTCTCCGCAAGTGCGACGGGCAAGGAGCTCGGGCAGAATGCAATGCGCCTTGCGATAACTGTTGATAAGAGCGGAATGTATATTCCGACGCTTACCCATGTCCCGCACCAGATTTCAACCTCTTATATAGATGTTTTCCTCATTTCGAAGGCAGATTACGATACAGAGAAAAAATCGGGGATTACATTGCTTTCCGAAGTTCTCTCCGGTCAGCCGAGCAAACTTCGTCATATCATAAAGAACGTTTATAACTATAATGCGGATGCAACGGCACAGAGCGTGGATGGTGCGCCCATTGAGCTTTCCACAGGCGAATATTATCTCTATTTCACGATCGATGCGGCAGAGAACGGAACATCAAACAACAAGAACGGCAGATATTTCATCCAGCCGCAGAGCTTTGAGCTTCAGAGCTTTACTCCGTATATGGAGCTTGCGACGGAGAAAGCAGAGCTTGAAGTCGGAAGCGAGCTTGAGCTTTCGGGAAAGCTCGTCACGGGAACGGCGGCATCGGGCGTCGAGATTGCATATGCAAGCTCCGCTCCGGCGGTTGCGACAGTTGATGCAAACGGCAAGGTTGTTGCAAAATCCGTCGGAAAAGCAACGATAACCGCAAGTGCAACATACAAGGGCACGGAATATAAGAAAACGGCGGAAATCACCGTTGTGGCATATGACCCCGGAAACGGCGGCGTTTCAAAAACATATCTCTTCGGAACTCAGGTAATGACGGCAGAAGCGAGAGCGGCTGCCATTGAAGAGGAAAATGACGGCGACAGTGACCGCGGTCTCACCTCCGGCGGCGTTCTTTACGGAACTTCTTTTATGGATGAATACAGTGAGGTTGACGAAAGTAAGACCGACCTCTGGATATGGTCTCCGCTCGGAAGCAAATCATTTACGATGAGTGTTTCCTATCTCGATTATTCCTGCAAGAGATCGGCATACGGAGGCTCGAATTCGGATACCTTCCCGGTAGTACAGATTGAGGTTCCGAATAAAGGTGAATATAACATCTATATGGATGTTACCTGCCGCAGCTACGGCACAGGTGCGGATATCTATTTCGTCAACGCAAATGACGTGACGACAATCAACCGCGCATACATCAACACGCTTAAAGGAAATTCTTCGGGCAGAGTTGATTCTGACGGAAGCGGAGATTCGGGTCTCATCAGAGTAGGTGAGCATAATTTCCCGAAGGCAGGAACCTATTATATGATTCTCGATCTCAACTCCGAGAATACGGAGACTCTTTCCAACGGCAAGCAGACGCTTCCGATAAAAGAGATGAGAATTTCGGCAAGACCGAAGGAATTTGCAAAGGTCGATATCTCGCTTTACGGAATCGAAGAAAATGACCCGATCGCACTCAAGTCGGTCAGAGATATCAATGTTTCCATAACAGATGAATTTGGAATCGAGATAGATGAATTTGAAAAGGGCAAGGAGCCCGAAATAAAGATTACATCAAGCGATGAAAGCGTTGCGGTCATAACGGAGGACGGCAGACTCGATGCTTCCGGTTGCGGAACTGCCGAAATCATCGCAACGGTAAAATACGGCGGCAAGGAGATAAGCGGAAAGCTTGATATCCTCGTCACGCCCGTTGGTAAGAACGTCATCGCGGATGAGCGCTATAACGGCAATTTTGAAAATGATAACTGGATATGGACTGTTGACCGCGTAGACGAAGCACCGGAGACTCCGTGGTGGGGAAGATTCGCGATTTTAAACAGCCCGACGGAAGAAAATGAAAATAACCGCGCGCTCGCCTATGTCATCAATCCCGAATGCTCGGTTGCGGATGCGGGATATGCAAAATATCCGCCGGCATCACTTGTTCAGTCGGGTGTCGGAGGATACCGCTTCAAGGTAAAGAGCGGCCAGCTCTATATGCTCAGCTTCAAGATAAAGCTTGAAAACTGGAAGACGCCCGATGGCGCGGCAAAGCTCGGCCTCGGCATTGGAACATATTCTTACGGTTCTGAATCCTCGACCTCCGTTATCAGCGGTCTTGGCAGAACAATCGATATCTCGCTTGATGACGATTATGTCAGGAAATACAGCGAATGGCAGCAGGTATATATTCCGATAATCGCGCCGTTCGAATCCGATATTTATGATGATATCTATATAACACCGCAGATTGCAATCCGCCCGACGAGCGCAAACCTCAACAGAAAGGGCTATGAAGGAACAGTCTGGATGGATGATTTCGAGCTCCGTGAGGTCGGCTTTGCGGACGTCGAGCTTCAGATAGACGGCAACACCGATGCGGGAACGACAAACGATATCACGATTATTGCGCTTCCGCGCACCGCAACGGGAGATTATATCTCCTTTGCGGAGGATGTTCTCAAAACGTTCAGCTTTGAGAATGAGGATGAGCTCGTTCTCGGAAATATCAAGAGCTTCGATTACGTTGAGATCGGAAGCGCGTTCGACAGATATTCAGCGCAGACCACAGGAAAGCTCGGCGGCAAGAACGGAAAGAGCAAGATGCGCGCTGAGATGACGATCCACGGCGTAACGAGAAGCGGCGAGTATAATCTCGATGTTTCGGGCTTCGCACTCGGTCTCCTCTATTTTGAGGCAACCGCAGAGCCTGTCGAGACGGGTGAGGGCAACACAACCCAGATAGTTGCAAAGGCTTACCTGACAGACGGAAACGAAGCAGATATAACAAACGCATCCATTATCTACAGAAACAAATCCAAGGATATCATTTCCGTTGATGAAAACGGCGTTGTTACCCCGCTTGCGGCAGGAACGGCAAAGGTCGATGTCATCATGACTCTCGACGGTGTCATCAAAACAGCGGAAGCGACGATAATCGTCCGCGACACAAGCAAGCTTGTTTCGGCAGAGCTTTCCGGACCCGCAACCGTCGGATATCTCCGTGATGCAAAGCTCACGCTTTCGGGTATGACCGAAAACGGCTATGCGGCGGATATGTCCGTTGCTGATGTCGAATGGATAATCAATGCAAGCGAAGCGGGCGCGGTATCTGTCGATAAGGACGGAACGGTCTTCGGTAATATCAAGGGCGCAACGGCCGAAATATCCGCAAAGGTAATGCTCAACGGCGGAGAAATAACGACGAATGCAATAATGGTAACCGTTGCGGAAAGCGACCTTCGCGATTTCACAGTTGATTTCGCGGCTGCAAAATCCGAAAAACCGAAGGAAATAACAATAGAAGAAGACGGATGGGAAATTGATTTTGAGAACAGTAAAATCGGAAAGATGTTCAGCCCCAACCGCCAGGCGCTCTATGCATATGCAACTGCTCCCGAGCAGTATGTAACAATCAGATTTGAAGTCCCGTATTCCGGAATCTATAGCCCGCGCTTCGTTGGTTATGCGCAGGGTGTCAAGACAGCGAATAATGTCGATGTCTATATTGACGGCGTATTTGCTTCAAACTATTCATTCTATAACAACGGCGGAAGCTCGATATGCCCCGAGAAGACATTCAGAGCAATCTATCTCGATGCAGGCATTCATGAGCTCAGATTTGTCACAAGACAGAATAGCGAGCCTTGCACGACCTACACGATGGGATATGTTCTTTGCCGCTTCGTCGCGCTTGAAAGCTTCCCTGAAATCAAAGATATAAGAACGAAAAAATCGAGCTTAATTCTTGCGGAGGGCGCAACGGATAACCTCGGTGCAGAGCTTATAACAACCGATGGCGTTGCATATGCTTGGCAGAAGATGCTTGATGGAAGCAATGACCCGATGGCAAGCGTCTCCTATGCTGCAGATAACGCTGAGATTGCGACGGTTTCCGAAGACGGAACAATAACTGCCGTCAAGGAAGGCGAAGCAGGCGCAACCATAACGGCAATCTATAATGCAGGCGAGCCGTTTGAAAAGACGGTTGCGATAACTGTTGATAATTCTGCGATAGAGACAAAGGATGAGACTCTTGCATCTGTCGCAATTGAAGCAACAAGCCTTGTTATGAGCACAAATTCGGATGGAGTCGAGCTTACGGCGGTCGGCAAGAATGCTGCGGGCGAAGAGGTCTCCATCGAAGGCGCGACAATCGCATGGGAAAGCTCGGATACAACTGTTTCAGAGATTTCCGAAAGCGGAAAGGTAACACCTGTCAGTGAAGGTGTTTCTGAAATCACACTTACAGTAACGGCTGAGGATGCTTCATTCACGGCAACGGTGACGGTCTCCGTCCGTTCCGGCAAGGTCAGAAGAAGCTACTACAGAGACGATAGAGTCGAAGCGGCTCGCGAAAATATCAGCAAGTATGCGTGGGCAAAGAGCATAAGCAACACGGCTGAGCGCAATGCGGAGCGATTCTCGTCATTTACGATGGAGGATGCATGGAAGTTTATTCCGGGCGAAGGTATTCCGCGTGTTATCCAGATCGGTCTTGACGGTGACCCGGACAGATATAAGTGCCGCTATTGCGGACATGATGTCTATTCCGAATACAGCGGTTATCCGTGGAAGACGAATCCGATCGCAAAGCCTTGGAAGATTCAGTGCCAGAATTGCAAACGCTATTTCCCGTCAAACGATTTTGCGAAATTCTATGAGCTTGGTATAGATGACCGCGGAATATTTGATATCAATATCGCAAAAGAGAAAAATGCAGCCCTTGTTGAAGAGACGAACGGCAAGACAGACTATCTCAGAAATGATCTCTATCCGGAAATCGGAAGTGCGAACCATCCGTCCACGGTACGCCTCTCTTCGCACGAAGACCCGACAAAGTGGGCGGTAGACGACAGTCTTGGCTATGACACCGGAAGAAAATATTCAAACGGCGTCCGCGAGCTTTATAACTATATTGCGTACTATGTCCACTTCGGACTTTGGTACTCTTCATCGGGCGAGATTATGAATATGGTCAATGCAATGCGCGATGCATATGTCTATACGGGTGATCCGAAATACGGACGTATTGGTGCGATTATGGTTGACCGTATCGCAGACCTTTATCCCGACTATTTCATTGAGAAATACAGTAAGCAAGGCTATTATTGCGGTGCAACAGATCAGGGCAAGCTTACAAATAACATCTGGGATGCGGGAATAGCTCAGGATCTTTCGTTTGCTTATGATGCATTCTTCCCGATCTACGATGACCCGCAGGTCATAAACTTCCTTAAGGAAAAGAAGACTCAGTATCCGGGAATCCCGAATGAAAAGAACACGGCAGAGGATATCCGCGACAATATCGAAGAGAGACTTCTCTGGGAGGTCTATGAAGGCGCAAACTCACTCGATATCAACGGTAACTTCGGTATGCATCAGGCCGCAATGGCTGCTGCCGCAATCGTTTATGACACAGAGCCGAGAACAAAGACGATGATTGACTGGATATTCCATGAAGCCGAAACGGATGTCTATACCTACAACCACGGCGGCGGAGTCAATCAGCAGCTTGTCAATAAGGTCTCGCGTGACGGTCAGGGAACAGAGTCTGCTCCGGGATATAACCGAATCTGGATTCGTGACCTTGCAGATGTTGCAAACTTCCTTGCAGAATATGACAGATATGACGGCGTCGATGTCTGGGAGAACCCGAAGTATGTCACGATGTTCCTGTCGTATCCGCCGTTCACGATGATTCGTCGAGGTCTCCCGCCGATAGGCGACTCGGGTGGTATGGGTATCTATAATGCGCTCCCCGACACACCGGAAATCATTATGAATGCATATAAATATACGAAGAAGAACCATCCTGAAAGCGCAATTCCGATTGCGCAGCATCTCTATCAGCTTCAGATGAAGAATCAGAAGGATATCTCTCATATCCACTATGACATCTTCACGAAAAACCCCGAGAGCATCAAGACGGAAGTTCTCGATGTCATAAAGAAATACGGCGAATATGCATATGACAGCAGCTCAATCCTCACGGGTTACGGCCTTGTCGTACTCCGCGACGGAACACTTTATGACACGGTCGGAACTGATGCAATTCGCGACACAACTCGCGACATATGGTTCTATTTCGGCGGTGCAACATCGCACTCGCATCACGATAAGCTCAGCTTCGGTATGGATGCTTATGGTATCTCCATGACATCGGATAACGGCTATCCGGAAGCAACGGGATATCATCCGAACAGAAACCAGTGGACGAACACGACTCTGGCGCATAACACGGTTGTTGTTGATGAAATGAATCAGATGCAGCCGACAGAGCCGCTCAAGCCGCTCCATTTCGACTCAAATGACACGAGAGTCAAGGTCTTGGATGTCGATGGTGCAAGCCTCTATACAGCGACTGACGAATATCGCCGCAGTATGGTTATGATTGATTATAACGATGAAGTTTCCTATACGGTTGACTTCTTCAGAGTCCGCGGCGGAAGCGATCATCTCTATGCGATCCATGCATCGAGCGATGAGGTTTCAAGCTGGTCTGAAGAGCTCGATTTATTCTTCCAGCCGGGAGGCTCATATGCAGGTGCGGATGTTCCGTTCGGTGATGACCCGTATACAGACGGAACAACGGCATATAACAAGCTCAAATATCCGCTCGGATATACGTGGATTGAGAATGTGCGCCGTGCAGAGAACACTGCAATGAAGCAGTTCTATGTCGATTATAAGATTAAAGACGTCAGAAACTTCATGAGAAACCCGAAGAATATGATGGATATTCATTTCCGTCTCACGATGGTCAATGATTTTGAGCCGGATGAGGTAACTCTTGGTTCCGCACCGCCACCGAGAACGGCGCTCAACCTCCAGTACATCAAGGAATATGAGCACATGCTCGTCCGCAGAAAGGGAACAAATCTCAACACTCTCTTCACAACGGTTATGGAACCCTATAACAAGGAGAGATATATCGAGAATATTTCCGCAGTCGAAATAGCCGTCAAGGAAGGAAACCCGAAAAAGACCGATAAGGCAGCGGCAGTTAAGATCGAGCTCGTTGACGGACGTACGGATTATATCGTCTATGCACAGAACGGCGATGTTACCTACACGGTAACCGATGGCGATATGAGCTTTGATTTCAAGGGCTTCATCGGTGTCTGGACGATCAACGAAAACGGTGATAACATCTATTCCTATGCAAATGATGCTGAAATCATTGGTGACAAGACCGATATGACGGCAAAGCTTACCGGAACGGTCACGGGCTTCACTCGCGAGCTCACGCTCGATAACTATATCGATATCGCTCTTGATCAAAAAGTCGAGGATGCATCAATCTTTAATGGAAGAATGATCAATGTTGAATTCGAGGGCGCAGGAAATGCAGCATATTGGATTCACGGCGCAGAGCTTTCGGAAGACGGCATGAGCGCAAAGCTTGATATCAAGAATGTAACTCTTATCGATTCCTATATCGATGATGGCGACACGGATGCAGGCTATAACTACGATATTGCGGAAGGCAAGCGCTTCGAAATCGCCCTTGCTCACGAGGATAACCATGCTCCGATATTCGATGCAGTTCCGGAAGGAATTTCAACGAGCGCAGGAAGCTCGATTTCGGTCCACGTAAATGCAGAGGCGCAGTTCGAGGAAGAAACGGTAACTTACTCGCCGAGAACACTTCCTCGCGGAGCGAGCTTTGACGCGGAAACGGCGACATTCAGCTGGAAGCCTACGAGTTCGCAGATCGGCGAAAACCTCGTTGCGATCGATGCGACGGATGAATCCGGCAGAACAAGCACGCTCTACTTTACGATAACGGTCTACGGTGCAACAACCGGCGGCTCGGGTGGCGGTGGCGGAGGTGGAAGCACCTCGACAACAACGCCGACTATCCCCGCAACAAAGCCTGATGATAAGGATGATGAGAAGGACAACACTTCGTCCTCCACAGGCAATGGGGATAAAACTCCTTCAGTCGGCGATGCCGACAGCTCCCTCGGAGAGGGAGCCGGAAACACCCGTTTCATCGACCTTGGAAACCATGCATGGGCGGCTGACGCTATCAACACCCTTGCAGACGAAGGAATCATAAAGGGAACAAGTGAGAACACGTTCTCACCCGCAGCTAACATCACGCGCGCAGACTTCGCAATACTTCTTGTCCGCGCATTCAAGTTAGCTTCCGAGAGCGAAGAAAACTTCGCGGATGTTTCATCTTCCGATTACTTCGCAAAAGAGCTTGCGGTAGCAAGAAACACAGGAATTGTCAACGGCATCGGCGAAAATAAATTCGCTCCGAGAAACAACATCACCCGTCAGGATATGATGGTGATAGTTTCCAGAGCACTTACGGGAATGAACAAAATCAATGTAGGGGACGGCGTCCTCGACGTCCCGCAGGCAAGCGATTTCGACAAGGTAGCAGACTACGCCCGCGACGCAGTATCGGCACTTGTCAATGCAAAGCTTGTAAACGGCAAAAATGGTCTCATCGACCCGACGGCAAACACAACCCGCGCAGAAGTCGCAGTTCTCATAAAGAGAATTCTTGATTTTATAAAGTAAATATA
>JAZSHZ010000189.1:0-8676 GCA_045533555.1 Eubacteriales bacterium | reverse complement strand
TCACTCTTTTTCTACGGTTGGGGCGAGCCGATCTATGTTTTCCTTATGCTGGGGACGATTCTTACGGGATACGTTCTCGGACTTCTCATCGAAAAACATCGTGAAAAGAGCATCGGAAAGCTCTTTCTTGCGCTCTCCGTCATCATTCCCCTGCTCTGCCTCGGCTATTTCAAATATGCGGACTTTTTCATCGAAAACTTCTCCCGCGCATTCGGAATCGAGCCGAAGCTTCTCGGAATCGCGCTTCCCATCGGCATAAGCTTCTATACCTTCCAGATACTGAGCTATACCGTCGATGTCTATCGCGGTGAGGTCGCGGCGCAGAAAAACCCGATTTCTCTCGGTGCATATATAACGATGTTTCCTCAGCTTATTGCAGGTCCCATCGTCCGCTACAGTGATATTGCAAATCAGCTTACGGAAAGAACTCATTCCTTTGAGAAGGTTTCTTCGGGAGTGCGCCGATTTACATTCGGACTTGCAAAAAAGGTTCTCATTGCAAATCAGCTCGGCGAGCTCTGCGACGTTTTCATCGCGTCGCAGGATAAATCCGTCGCGTTTTTCTGGCTCTACGGAATCGCCTTTGCGCTTCAGATTTATTTCGATTTCTCGGGTTATTCCGATATGGCGATCGGACTCGGAAAATTCTTCGGCTTTGAATTTATGGAAAACTTCAATTTCCCGTTTATCTCTGCCTCCGTGACGGAATTCTGGAGGCGGTGGCATATTTCGCTCGGCTCGTGGTTCCGCGATTACGTCTATATTCCCCTCGGTGGCAACCGCAAGGGCAAAATCAGGCATCTTTTCAATATTCTTGTTGTCTGGATGCTTACCGGATTCTGGCACGGTGCGGAATGGAATTTCATCGTCTGGGGTCTTTATTTTGCGATACTTCTCGCGCTTGAAAAATTTTTCTTCGGAAATGCGCTCCAAAAGAAGAAAATCATCGCTCATATCTATGTTATCTTCACAGTTCTCATAAGCTTCGTCATATTCTCGGCAAACAATATGACCGAGGCGGCAGGAAGAATTTTTGCGATGTTCGGCGGCGGAGATCATCCCTTCATAAATGCGGAATTCGTCTATTATTTCCGCTCGTTCCTTCCCCTTCTCATCATCGCCTGCATCGGCGCAACTCCGCTTATGAAGCGTGTTTTCACGGAGACGCGGTTCGGCCGAGCTCTGTCGGTTCTTGAGCCTGCCGCAATTCTTGCGCTTCTTGCGCTCTCGACGGCATATCTCGTTGACGGCTCGTTCAATCCGTTTTTGTATTTGAGATTTTAGTGGGGTGAGCATATGAAAAACAAGATCAATTCAGTTCTTTTCTTCGTCTTTATATTCGGGTTTTCCCTGCTCTGCCTCATCCTTCCGAAGAGTGATTTTTCGGAGAGCGAAAGGCGCGTTCTCGCGCCGTTCCCCGAGATATCCGCAGAGCGCATCTTCGGCGGGGATTTTGCATCCGATTTTGAATCCCACACGACGGACACCTTCCCTTTCCGCGATGCCTTCCGCTCATTCAAGGCATATGCATCGCAATATGCTTTTCTCCGCGCGGACAATAACAAGCTCTATTCAAAGGACGGGCATCTTTCAAAGCTTGAATATCCGATGAATGAAGCTATGCTGCAGAATGCGGCGGATAAGTTTTCGAAAATACACGAGCTTTATCTTTCGGAAAATACGGATAAGATATACCATTCCTTTATTCCCGACAAGAATTATCATCTCGGAGATTTAAAGCTTCCTTATGATGAGCTTATCGGATTTATGAATGAAAATATGGATTATTCGCGCTATATAGATATTTTCCATCTTCTTTCCGCGGAGGATTACTATAAGACGGATTCCCACTGGCGGCAGGAAAAGATCTCCGATGTCGCAAAGGAGATTGCGAAAAGCCTCGGCGCGGATATCTCCGCAAGGTTTGAGGTAAAGGAGCTCGATACTCCGTTTGCGGGGGTTTATGTCGGTCAATCCGCACTCAATGTCACGCCCGACAGAATACGATATATTTCAAATGAAATACTCGACGGTGCGACGGCTGAAAGCATTGAGCCGGGAAAAGCGGAAATTTACGATTTTTCGAAGGCGGAGAGCCGCGATCCTTATGAATTCTTCCTTTCGGGAAATCAGGCGATCATAACCGTCCGCAACCCGAAAGCGGAAAACGGACGCCGTCTTGTCCTCTTCCGCGATTCCTTTGCAAGCTCGCTTACGCATTATCTTATTCCGGCATACAGCGAGATAACGCTTGTCGATATAAGATATATAAACCACGATATGCTCGGAAATTTCGTCGATTTTGAAAACGCGGATGTTTTGTTTTTATACAGCACATCAATGCTGAATGCATCAACGGCGTTTAAGTAAACAATGCAGAGTGCAGAGTGCAGAATGCAGAATTGAAGTGTTTTGCTTCACAAAACGATTGAAATGACAAGGCCCCCCAACCCTTGTAGGGGACGGCGTCCTCGACGTCCCGCCATTCCTGCGGCAGGAACAAAAGTCGGAGCATCTCTCCCCTTTTTCTGCAAAATTCTTATACTCCTTCGTGTTATGCTTAAAACAAAAACACGAAGGAGTTTTTATTATGAAGAAAACAAAAGACATTATATGCCGCAAGGACAGAATTTTCCATATTCCGCTCGACAGGATCTCACCCAATCTCAATCAACCGCGCAAGACCTTTGACCTCACTTCCCTGCGCGAGCTTGCGGAGAGCATCCGTGAGAACGGAATTCTGCAACCGCTCACCGTCCGCAACGTTGGCGGGAAATACATACTCATTGCGGGAGAGCGCAGACTTCGCGCGGCTCATATTGCGGGGCTTTCGACCGTTCCCTGCATTATTGCTGAGACGGATGACCGCCAGACAGCGACGCTTGCTCTCCTTGAGAACATTCAGCGCGCCGACCTCGGCTTTTTTGAAGAAGCGGAGGCTATCGCAAGCCTTATGAAGCTCTGCGGCTACACACAGGAGACCGTCGCAAAAAAGCTCGGAAAATCGCAATCGGCAATTTCCAATAAGCTCCGCCTTCTGACGCTTGGTCAGGATGTCATTGCGAAAATAAGCGAGCTTGGGCTTACGGAGCGCCATGCGCGCGCACTTCTTCGGATTCCGACCCGCGAGGCGAGGCTTACTGCTCTTAAGTTTATCGGAGAAAAGAATCTCAATGTCTCGCAGACGGATCTCTATGTCGATACGCTTCTCGGCAAGAATTCACCGAAACGCCTCTCCCCAGGTGAGAGAAAATATGTCATCAAGGATGTCCGCCTTTTTTATAATACCGTCGGCAAAGCGCTTGAGACCATGCGCCGCGCGGGAATAAAAACCGACATAATCCGCGATGAGGACGAGCGTTGCATCAATATGAGCATACGGATATTCAAATAGAATGTTCCACTGCCGTGTCATTTCGAGCGTAGTCGAGATGACATTGGTTCGGAATGTTCCACGTGGAACATTCCGGATCTTGCTCTCCATTCCGCATTGAGGAAATACAAATGTTCCACGTGGAACATTTGTATTTCCTCTTGATTGTTATACCTCAAAGTGCTATAATATTAAGTACCTTATCAGAAACGAGGTGGACATAGGATATGGCAAGAATTATCGCGGTTGCGAACCAGAAGGGCGGCGTCGGCAAGACAACGACCTGCGTTAACCTCGCCGCCGCAATGCATATAAAGAAAAAAAGGGTTTTGCTCGTCGATATGGACCCGCAGGGGCATTCGAGCATCGGTTTCGGCATAAATAAACACGATAAGCTCCCGACGGCATATGACCTTATAATCAACTCGGCAAACGCCGCCGAGGTCATCCGCAGGACTCCCTACGGTGACCTCCTCCCCGCAAGCACAAACCTTGCCGCGGCAGAGGTTGAGCTCATCAACATCGCAAACCGCCATTATATTCTGCGCGATGCTCTCGCGGAGATTTCGGAAAGATATGATGTCATCATCATAGATTGCCCGCCGTCCCTCGGAATGCTGACGATAAATTCGCTCTGTGCGGCGGATTCCGTCCTCGTTCCCGTTGATTGCGGCTTCTATGCCCTTGAGGGTCTCTCGGCTCTCACTTCGACGATGGCTACCATAAAGAAATCGCTCAACAGAAAGCTCGATATCGAGGGAGTTCTTCTCACGATGTTTGATTCGAGAACGAATCTCTCCGTCCAGATTGCGCAGGAGATAAAGCGTTTCTTTCCCAAAAAGGTCTTCGCGACGACGATTCCGCGAAACGTCCGTCTTGCCGAAGCACCGAGCCACGGCAAACCCATTATGGAATATGATAAACATTCCCGCGGTGCGGAATGCTATATGCTCCTCGCCGACGAGATTATAAAGAACAACGATTTATAAGGAGGCGTGTTCAATGGCTAAAAAAGGCCTCGGAAAAGGTCTTGACGCTCTCTTCGTCAGTGACTTTGCCGAAAACCCGACACCGGCTTCATCAGAGCAGGTCGGAGACGGAAGCCTTTCCGTCAGGATCACGGATATTGACCCGAACAAAAATCAGCCGCGCAAGCTTTTCTTCGATGATTCGCTCGAGGAGCTTGCAGAGAGCATCAGAAACCACGGAATCCTCCAGCCGCTTGCGCTTCGACGCACAGAGGGCGGAAGATACCAGATAATCGCCGGAGAAAGGCGTTTCCGCGCTGCTAAGCGCGCAGGGCTTACCGAAGTCCCCGCCGTTATCGTTGATGCGGATGACCGCGCAGTGGCGGAGCTTGCGCTTATCGAAAACCTGCAGAGAGAAGACCTCAACCCCGTCGAAGAAGCGGAGGGCTTCAAGGCTCTTATCGAGGATTTTTCACTCACTCAGGAGGAAGCGGCGGAAAGACTCGGAAAATCGCGTTCATCGCTTGCCAACGCAATGAGGCTTCTTTCCCTTTCAAGCGAGTCGCTTGCGCTTCTTCGTGAAGGAAAGATCGAGCGAGGCCACGCAAAGGTAATTCTCGGTCTCTCCGATAAGGCAAAGCAGACTGAGGCGGCGAATATCGTTGCGGAGCGCGGTCTCAATGTCCGCCAGACGGAGGAGCTCGTCCGCCGTATGAACAAGAGCACTCTCCGCGCACCCGAAGCGGCAAGCGAGGTTATCGAGGTCGATTATATTGCGGCTCTCGAGCGTGATCTCACTAAATCGCTCGGCAGAAAGGTCAAGCTTAACCACGGCAAAAAAAGAGGAAAGCTTGAGATTGAGTATTACGGAAATGATGACCTTGACCTTCTCATCAAGGCTCTTTCAAAAATCAAATAAGGAGGCATAAGAAAAATGAACGAGAAAAAGAAGACTAAACGCTTCCTTGTTATATACTGCATTGCGATCTTCGTCTTTGCGGTTTCGCTTATTCTCATCGCGTCGGTCTCGCAGGATCGCATAAACCGTGAGGCGGAAGCGCTTCAGGAAAAGCTTGCAAACGTCGAGACTATCGCCGCAGACAAGAACACGAAGCTTGACGCGGCAATGACGGAGAATCAGCGCCTCGTAAACCAGATCAAGCAGTTCGAGGAAGCAAACAAGCTGTTAACCTCGGATAAGGAAAAGGCAGACAAAGCTCTCGCGGCATCCCGCGCTCTTTGCAATATCGTAAATCTCGACAGAGTGAGAAACAAATCGGAATTGAAAAAGGCAATCGAAAGCTTCGAGTCGGCAGGCTTCATCGAGCTTCTCTCCCCCGAAGAGCTTGCGATATACAATGCTATAAAGTAATTAAAACACATAAAACAAACCAAAATACAAAGGAAAGTGAGTCAAAATGTTAGATATTAAAGTAATCAGAGATAACCCCGAAAAGGTTAAGGCAGCTCTTGCAAGACGCTGCTAGTATTATTCCGCAGAGGTTGACAAGGTTCTCGAGCTTGCCACGAAGCGCCGCGAGATTATCGGCAAGAGCGAGGCTATCAAGGCTCAGCAGAACGCAGATTCAAAGAAGATCCCGCAGATGAAGAAGGCAGGCGAGGACACGACAGAGCTCTTCGCAGAGCTCAAGAAGCTCGGTGACGAGGCAAAGGCTCTTGAAGTTGAGCTCCGCGATATCGAGGATGAGCTCAACAATGCTCTTCTCGTTATCCCGAACACTCCGAACGATTCCATTCCCGACGGCCCCGATTCCGACAGCAACGTCGAAGTACGCCGCGTCGGCGAGCCGAAGAAGTTTGATTTTGAGCCGAAGGCACATTGGGATATCGGCGAAGACCTCGGAATCCTCGATCCGCAGACTGCGGCAAAGGTCACGGGCACTCGCTTCCATTTCTATAAGGCGGCAGGCGCAGCTCTTGAGCGCGCTGTCATCAACTTCTATCTCGACACACACACAAGCCGCGGCTACACCGAAGTTTTCCCGCCGTTTATGGTAAACCGCGCTTCAATGACGGGCACAGGTCAGCTCCCGAAGTTTGAAGAGGATGCATTCCACCTCGGTCGCGAGGATTATTTCCTTATCCCGACGGCGGAAGTTCCGGTTACCAATATGCACCGTGATGAAATCCTCAACGGCGAGGATCTCACGATCAAATATTGCGCATACTCCGCTTGCTTCCGCGCTGAAGCAGGAAGCGCAGGTCGCGATACCCGCGGTCTCATCCGTCAGCATCAGTTCAATAAGGTCGAGCTCGTCAAGTTTGCTAACCCCGAAACCTCTTATGATGAGCTTGAGTCTCTCACCGCTGATGCAGAGTTCGTTCTCTCTTCTCTCGGTCTCCCCTATCGCGTTGTCTGCCTCTGCGCAGGTGATATGGGCTTCTCCGCAGCAAAGACATATGATATCGAGGTCTGGATGCCGTCCTATGACAGATATCTTGAAATCTCCTCCTGCTCCAACTTTGAGGATTATCAGGCACGCCGCGCATCCATCCGCTTCCGCCCCGAGCCCGGCGCAAAGCCGCAGCTCGTCCACACGCTCAACGGCTCCGGCGTTGCAATCGGCAGAACCGTTGCGGCAATTCTTGAGAACTATCAGAATGAAGATGGCTCCGTCACAGTTCCGGAGGTTTTACGCAAATACATCGGTAAGGATATTATAAAATAACAGAAAAAACACCCGAAAGGGTGTTTTTTTGTTATGTCTCCGCTTGAATTTGTACGCGAATGCGGGCGGTCGGGGACGCCCGCCCCTACAATGGGTTTGCGGGGACACGCACGTTTGTACGTCATTTCGGGCGGTCGGGGACGCCCGCCTCTACAATGGGTTGCGGGGTTTCCCGCGGGTTTGTGCGTTAATGCGGGCGGTCGGGGACGCCCGCCCCTACGAAAGTTAGTGCTGATCGAAACAAATCCCATTCATCATCGAATCCTGTAGGGGACGGCGTCGTCGACGTCCCGTTTTATCATTTCAAGCGCAGTCGAGATAGCTCTTGCAACATATCGCATTTTATGATACAATATCATAGAATTTTGTAAAAATAATTATATAGGAGATAAAAATCATGGACACATCTAAAATCCTTGCAAAGGTCGGCGCGGTTGTCATCACCGAGGCTGATGTAAACGACACTATTGCGGCGCTCGGTCAGCGCGGCGCGGGCTACAACACTCCCGAAGGAAGAAAGGCAGTTCTTGATCAGCTCGTTGCAAAGAATCTCTTCCTCGCAGAGGCAAAGAAGAATTTCTATGAGGGTGACCCGAAATTCAAGGCAGATCTTGCCAAAATCAAGGACGAAATGCTCGCAAACTTCGCAATTGAGAAGGCTCTTTCGACTGTCAAGGTAGCTGAGGACGAAATCAGAAAATTCTATGATGAGCATAAGGCAGAGTTCCTCGCGGGCGAATCCGTCGAGGCAAGCCATATTCTCGTCGATGATGAAGAGAAGGCAAAGGTTCTTCTTGCAAACATCAGAAACGGCAAGATTTCCTTTGAGGATGCGGCAAAGGCGAACAGCTCCTGCCCCTCCAAGGAAAAGGGCGGCGCGCTCGGCAACTTCACTCGCGGCCAGATGGTTCCCGAATTTGAGCAGGCGGCATTTGCTATGAACGTCGGCGAAATTTCCGAGCCGGTCAAGACTCAGTTTGGCTATCATATCATCAAGCTCACAAACAAGACCGAAGCCAAGGAAATCCCCTATGAGGAAATCAAACCCCGCCTTGAGCAGAAGCTTCTCACCGATAAGCAGCAGGCGGCATATTCCTCAAAGCTCAATCAGCTCAAGATCCTCTTCCCTGTTGATATGTTTTAATTAAATAAGAAAAGTGCCTCCCGCGCCGATTAAAATCGCGGGAGGCTTGTTTTTTTGATAAAATTCGGTGTCAAACAGAGTGTCGTTTCGCGTTGGAGTTTCTTGAGTCCGTAGGAGAGGGTCTCCGTGCCCTCCCGCAACAAATCAAAACAACACGGGAGGGGATGGAACCCCTCCCCTACATTGGTTTGTACGATTCCCGTGAATCGGTTGTGGAACACGGGACGTCGAGGACGCCGTCCCCTACATTGGTTTGTGCAAGCCTTGTCATTTTACCCTATAGGGAACGACCTATGTGTCGTTCTGCAATCCCAATCGTTTTCGCTTTGCGAAAACACCACAATTCTGCATTCTGCATTTTGCATTCTGCATTATAAAAAAAGCACCCGTTCGGGTGCCTTTTCTTATTTTTCATCGCCGTAGAGACGCTTTACTGCATAGATAATAAAGTCGGAGCGTAGCCAGGTCGGTCTGTGGGCCAAGGAGTGGAACAACTGGCGC
>JAZSHZ010000222.1:0-14106 GCA_045533555.1 Eubacteriales bacterium | reverse complement strand
CCAAACCTTGACGCCGATACGACCGTATGTTGTCTTTGCTTCTGCAAAGCCATAGTCGTTGTCTGCGCGAACTGTTTCAGGCGGAATCTTACCCTCATGATAATGTTCTGTTCTTGCGCTTTCAGCACCGCCGAGACGGCCGGAAACTGCAATCTTGATACCCTTAGCGCCCATGCGCATTGCGCGACCCATAGCCTGCTTCATTGCGCGACGGAAAGAGATTCTCTTCTCAAGCTGCTCTGCAATGCTCTCAGCAACGAGCTGTGCGTTTGTGTCGGGGTTCTTTATCTCAATGATGTTGAGTGCGACCGGCTTGCCGATCATCTTCTCAACAGAGAGGCGAAGCTTTTCAATTTCTGCGCCGCCGCGACCGATAACGAGGCCCGGGCTCTTGCAGTGGATCATAATTCTGACCTTTTTGCTGTCGCGCTCAATCTCTATGCAGGGAATACCTGCTTTGTAGAGTAAATTTTTGAGATATTCACGAATCTTGTAGTCTTCCACGATGAGATCGCCGACTTTTTCGTCGCGAGCATACCAACGGGAATCCCAGTTCTTAATAACGCCCACACGAAGACCGTGGGGATTTACTTTCTGTCCCATAAACTTACCTCCTTGACCTAAACCTTCTCAGCCACAGCTAATGTGATGTGTGAGGTTCTCTTGTTGATTCTGAAAGCTCTGCCCTGTGCTCTCGGCATGATTCTCTTGAGAATCGGGCCGGGGCATGCAAAGATTTTAGAAACGTAGAGGCTCTCTACATTCATACCGTGGTTGGCTTCCGCATTGGAAACTGCGCTCTTAAGGAGCTTCAAGATCGGTTCGGAAGCGGTTTTGGGCGTATGTGCCAAAATCGCTGTTGCTTCCGCAATGCTCTTTCCACGGATAAGATCTGCAACGATCTTAACTTTTCTCGGAGAGATGCGGACATAGCGTACATGTGCTATTGCTTCCATCACTGATTTCCTCCTGTCTTACTTCGTGTTCGAGGTCTTGCTACCAGAGTGACCCTTGAAAGTTCTTGTCGGAGCAAATTCTCCGAGCTTATGACCGACCATATCCTCTGTGACATAGACCGGAACATGCTTTCTGCCGTCATGTACGGCAAATGTATGACCGACGAACTGGGGGAAGATTGTCGATGCTCTGGACCATGTCTTGAGCACGTTCTTCTCTCCCTTTTCGTTCATCTCAAGTACCCTCTTCATCAATTCAGGGGCAACGAAGGGGCCTTTTTTTGTACTTCTGCTCATTATTTAGCCTCCTTACTTAGCGCCGCGACGCTTTACGATGAACTTATCGGAAAGGTTCTTCTTCTTACGAGTCTTATAACCGAGAGTCGGCTTGCCCCACGGGGTAACCGGACCCGGACGACCGATCGGAGATTTACCTTCTCCACCACCCTGCGGGTGGTCACACGGGTTCATAACAGAACCGCGGACTGTCGGGCGGATGCCCATGTGACGCTTACGCCCAGCCTTACCGATCTGGATGTTTTCATGATCGAGGTTGGAAACCTGACCAATCGTTGCCATGCAGTTGAGGCGGAACTTGCGAAGCTCACCGGACGGGAGACGAACGAGAGCCATGCCGTCTTCCTTAGCCATAAGCTGAGCAGCGTTACCTGCACCGCGGACGAACTGAGCGCCGCGACCCGGGTTGAGTTCGATGTTATGGATAATTGTACCGACAGGAATGTTTGTTATCGGGAGTGCATTACCCGGCTTGATGTCAGCCGATGCGCTCGAGATGATTGTGTCGCCGACCTTGAGGTCATGCGGAGCGATGATGTAGCGCTTCTCGCCATCTTCGTAACGAACGAGGGAGATGAATGCGCCGCGGTTCGGGTCATACTCGAGAGTGAGGACCTCTGCGGGGATATCCATCTTGTCGCGCTTGAAATCGATAATTCTGTATTTGCGCTTGTTGCCGCCGCCACGATGGCGAACGGTGATTCTACCGTAGCTGTTGCGTCCGGAGTTCTTGCTGAGGTTCTCGAGCAAGCTCTTTTCCGGCTTAACGTTGCTTAATACCTGATAATCGGTAACGGTCATATTACGTCTCGACGGAGTCGTCGGTTTAAACGTTTTTACAGCCATTGAACTTTTTCCTCCTTTATGGTATTGGGTGTAATGTTCTGCTTAAGAAGCAGTTCTTACACCATGCCCTCAAAGAACTCAATCGTCTTGCTGTCCTCTTTGAGAGTAACGATTGCTTTCTTGAAATCGGGGCGGAATCCTGTGTGGACGCCCATTCTCTTTTCCTTGCCGAGAACGTTGATTGTGTTAACCTTAGCAACCTTTACGTTGAAGATTTCTTCGATTGCCTGGCGGATTTCAATCTTGTTCGCTGTCTTCTCAACTTCGAAGACATAAACCTTCTCAGCGACGCGCTCCATCGACTGCTCAGTGATTATCGGGCGCTTTATGATATCATAAGGTGATTTCATTATGCGAACACCTCCTGAATCTTTTCTACTGCTGCTTTGTCAACAATGAACTTGTCATGGTTGAGGATATCATATACATTGATGATTGTTGCTGTCGTTGTCTTAACGCCGGGGATGTTGCGAGCGCTCTTTACGACGTTCTCGCAAACTTCAGGTGTAACAACGAGAGCCTTGTTTGCCTCAACAGCGTTGAGGAATGTTACCATCGACTTTGTCTTGATCTCGTCGAGGTTGAGGTTCTCAACAACTACGATCTCGCCTGCTGCAGCCTTAGCTGAAAGCGCGCTCTTGAGAGCAAGGCGGCGATACTTCTTGTTGAGACGGTAGGAATAGTCACGCGGCTTCGGGCCGAGTGCGATTCCGCCGTGTGTCCACTGCGGAGAACGGATGGAGCCCTGACGAGCACGGCCTGTTCCCTTCTGGCGCCACGGCTTCTTGCCGCCACCGCGGACTTCTGCACGTGTGAGTGTGCTCTGTGTGCCCTGTCTGCAGTTGGCAAGGTGATTCTTGTCTGCTTCAAACATTGCAACCTCGTTGGGCTCAATGCCGAAAACCGCATCAAGAAGCTCGTTCTCACCAATCTGCTTACCGGTCATATCATAGACTGTTGCCTTAGGCATAGCTTTCTACTCCTTTCGCTTAGACGTTCTTGACTGCGTCGCGAATGAAAACGAATCCGCCCTTGGGACCCGGGATAGCACCGCGAACTGCGATCATATTTGTTTCGGCATCAACCTTGACTACGTCGAGGTTCTGAACCGTTACCTGCTCAGCGCCCATGCGGCCCGGAAGCTTTGTGCCCGGCATAACCCTTGACGGGTCTGTGTTAGCACCCATGGAACCTGCGCTACGGTGAACAGGACCGACACCGTGTGTGTGGTTCTGCATGTGCTGGCCAAAACGCTTGACCGTACCTGCAGTACCCTTACCCTTGCTTACGCCGGTGACGTCAACAACGTCGCCCTCAGCGAATACGTCTGCGCGAATGATGTCGCCGACGTTGAGCTCTGTACCTTCGAGCTTGAACTCTTTAAGTACGCGCTTTGCCGAAACGCCTGCCTTCTTGAGGTGGCCTGCTTCAGGCTTGTTGAGTTTCTTCTCAGCAATGTCGTCGTAGCCGAGCTGAACAGCTTCGTAACCGTCTTTTTCGACAGTCTTCTTCTGAACAACAGCACACGGACCTGCTTCGATGACTGTGACAGGAATGACCCTGCCTGCATCGTCGAAAATCTGAGTCATACCGACTTTTCTTCCGATGATTGCCTTTTGCATATATTTTCCTCCTTTAAGGTTATTGGTTGGCATCGCTGCCAACATGACCCGCTCTCAACCTGTATGCGCCCCTTCCGCCACATATTGAAGAGCTATGGTACATTTCTTTTTTAGAGCTTGATTTCGATCTCAACGCCCGCCGGAAGGTCAAGGGACATGAGAGCCTTAACTGCTTCAGGTGACGGCTTGAGAATGTCAATCAAACGCTTGTGTGTGCGGCGCTCGAACTGCTCACGGCTGTCCTTATATTTGTGCACCGCGCGAAGAATTGTGATGACTTCCTTGGAAGTCGGGAGCGGAATCGGACCCGAAACCTTTGCGCCGTTGCGCTTTGCCGTTTCGACGATACGCTCTGCCGCCTGATCGATGAGCTGATGATCATAAGCCTTGAGGCGGACACGAATCATTTCTTTGCTGATTGCTGCCATTTGTTTTTTCCTCCTTAAACGCACGTAGTTTTCTGCGTGCGGCGGATTTCCTGCACAACTTAGCCGTGTGTTTCATCACCCGGACATTATAAAAACCGGAGATTGGTAGCAGGGGATTTCACCAATTCCGGCAGGCGCTTCCTCGCAAGTCGAAAGCATTTGCACAGTCATATCCTGCCGCCCGATTGTCGGACATACTCCACGGAAGTTACCTACTTAAAGTAGCAATCTCCCGTTTCATCGCATAGTGCGCCCATACAGACGCTCTTATATTATACACATACCACTGCGCAATGTCAAGTATTTTTTTGGTTTTTTTGAAATTTTTTCAGACCCGTAAAATTTGTTTTTTACGGGTCTGAAATCTTACTTCACATATTCAAATTCCATTGAGTAGATTATGATTGTGTCTCCCTCTTTTGCGCCGCGCTGCTCAAGCGCATCGTAAACTCCGTATTTGCGAAGTATCCGCTCAAAATAGATTCGCGATTCATAATCATCAAAGTTTACCGAACCCATCGCTCTCTTTATCCAGTTTGCTTCAACCGAATATACATCTCCGTCAAGACGGAATATCTCAAAGTCATGACTTGTGAGATCTTCTTCCTCGCGAACGAAATCGGGTGTGTAAGTCTCTATCGGAGGAAGCTTTGAAAGAACCTCGGAGACTTTCTTCATCAATTCTGAAACACCCATATTCGTTGCCGCGGATATTTCAAAATAATCAAGACCGAGATTTTTTATATATGCACGGAACTTATCGGCAGCTTCCCTGTCATAAATGAGATCGCTTTTATTTGCCGCAACTATCTGCGGACGTTTTGCAAGTTCGGGATTGTATTTCTCAAGCTCCTCGTTGATAGCCTCGAAATCTTCAACAGGATCTCTTCCCTCACTTCCCGACACATCAACCATATGCACAATCAAGCGGCAACGGTCTATATGACGAAGGAATCGATGACCAAGTCCCGCACCTTCACTTGCGCCCTCTATTATACCGGGGATGTCCGCCATAACAAACGAAAAACTTTCATCAACTCTGACAACACCGAGATTCGGTGTTATCGTCGTAAAGTGGTAGTTTGCAATTTTCGGACGAGCGGCACTTACGACAGAAAGCAATGTTGACTTTCCGACATTAGGAAAACCTGCAAGACCGACATCAGCAAGAAGCTTAAGTTCAAGACGAACTTCGAGCTCTTCGCCATCAAGCCCGGGTCTCGCAAAGCGAGGAGCCTGACGTGTCGGCGTCGCAAAATGCTGATTACCCCAGCCGCCGCGACCGCCTTTGCAGATTATGAACGGTTCATCATCGGACATATCCTTTACAAGCGCACCGCTCTCAACATCATACACAAGTGTTCCCCTCGGAACTTTGACAACGAGGTCCTTACCGCGCTTACCGGAGCATCTCTTACCGCTTCCGTTGCAACCGTTCTCTGCTTTATATTTTGTTTTATAGCGAAACTCAACAAGCGTCGACATATGGTCATCAACGACGAGAACAATATTTCCGCCGTCTCCGCCATCTCCTCCGTCCGGACCGCCGGATGCTATATACTTTTCGCGGTGAAATGCAACTGCACCGTCACCGCCGCGCCCTGCTATGAATTTCGCGCTTGCAACATCCACAAACATTCGGCGTCACCTCCGTTTTTATTATCGTTTATATATATTATAATATGTAAGAAATTATTTTCCGTTTTAAACAAATACGGGCAGGTCTATAATCGACCTGCCCGCTCAATTCGTTTTTTACTGAGCAACCGGATAGATAGAGACCTTCTTGCGGTCTTTTCCGAAGCGCTCAAAACGTACTACACCGTCTGCTGTTGCAAAGAGTGTGTCGTCAGAGCCCTTGCTTACGTTTGTTCCCGGATGGATCTTTGTTCCGCGCTGGCGAACAAGGATATTGCCGGAAAGAACGAACTGACCGTCTGCACGCTTAACGCCAAGTCTCTTGGACTCAGAGTCACGACCGTTCTTTGTGGAACCTACGCCCTTCTTATGTGCAAAAAACTGAATTCCGATCTTAAGCATTAGACTGCACCTCCAAAATTTTAATGTACTTCGGGTACTCTTCACACAGAACGAACATATAACGTTCAAATCCTTCAAGTACTCCGCGGCAGCTCTCACAAGGTTTTGTCAACCTCAGTGTTATGTTTGCCGTTTGGGGATCGACCTCAACCAAAGCATCAGCACCAAAGGAATCGTTTATAATTGTTTCCGTAAGGCTGACTGCACTTGTTATCGCGGCGCAAACTATATCGCTTCCGCTATCGGCATATCCCGAATGGCCCGATACTTCGAACCCAATGGTGTTTCCACCTGATTTAATCAATTTGACAGTAGTCATTAGCCGATCTTCTCGATCTGAAGCTTTGTGTAGGGCTGTCTGTGACCCTGGCGGCGGCGATAGTTCTTCTTTGCCTTGAACTTGAAGACGAGAACCTTCTTTGCCTTGCCGTTCTTGAGGACCTTAGCAGTAACCTTAGCACCCTCAACTGTCGGAGCACCAACTGTTACGTTGACACCGTCGATTGTCATAAGGACGTTGTCGAATTCGACTGTCTCGCTCTCAACGTTGAGCTTCTCAACATAGATAACGTCGCCCTCGGAAACCTTGTACTGCTTTCCGCCTGTAACGAAAATTGCCTGCATTCTCTTTGCACCTCTCTTCATATTTTAGAGTCTCGCTCTTGTAGGCACTGCCGAAGCAGATTTAGACGCCCACTCAATGCGGCTTATGTATTATATCATTTGAAATTACAAAAGTCAAGTATTTTTTGAATATTTACTTTAATCCAGTACCGTGGGATCTTTATAAAGATTCTTCACACTTTCAACAAAAGCCTTATCCTCTTTATATAATTTGAACGCCGCGGCAATTCTCTCGCTTTCAAGGCGAACCGCCGCCTTGCCGATACGCTCGTTACACCCTATCGGATCATGCCCCTCATACCAATTCGGAAAAGTTCTGAACCAATCGTAGGAATCGGTTATTATTCCTGCATCCGTCAGATGCTTTATCGAACTTTCCTGCGGAAGTCCCGATTCTCTGCCCAGCATATCAAGATCAACCGACTCGGGAGCAATCCCCATTATATAAGCCGTCTCACCCATACAAGCATGACCGCAAAGCATATCTTCTTTATGATATTTTATAACAAGCTCTTCGTCCGCTGTTGTAAGTTCAGGTATTGATCCCGAACCATTTTCCAAAATATACTCTGCCATAGTATGCGGTGTCATAAGATCGGAAACTCTCAAATATCCAAACACGAATTTATGAGGCTTGACACCGAGATTTCTTTCAAAAGCATCAAGCCAGGCGACATTTCCTCCATGACAATTAAGAACCAATATTTTATTGAAACCATTTTCAGCAATTTCATCACAAAGCTGCTCAAGGAGGCTCATCTGCGTTCTTACGTCGAGACAGATGCTTCCTTCCGGTCTTTTTGTGTGAGCACCGAAAGGTGTATCACCAAATGTGAAATCCGGAAACACGCATACGGTTTCAATTTGAGAAGCTTTATATGCAATATGTGAAGCCTTGATGATATCCGTCCCCAAAGGATCGTGAAGACCGTGCTTCTCTATGCAACCCATCGGGATTACGCAAGTTCTCTCTGCAGCTTCCCTGAGCTTTGGAAAATTATAGCTTGAAGTATACGCCCATCTTGTTTCCATATGTTTGTTTTCCTTTCTGCTTCATCACTCATCTGAACTCATCAAGATTTGCATCAAAAACATTCTTTCTCGCAAATTCCGCAAAATCCGGTGCATATTCCGGAATGTATTTTTCAATCGCCCTGACTATATATTCGGGATTGAGCGAGGTGTTTCCTACCGCAAGAATCGCATCTATATACACTTTATCTTTGTCGGATGTGAGCTTGCAAGACTTTATCAACGGGGCAATATTCGTCTCCGTCTCGCCGCGCTTGCTCTTCTTCATAAGAACAATTTCCGGAAGAGAGAAAAGCTTTGCCATCGCATCAATGCACTCAGGCTTTACACCGCCGTCATACTCAAGCGTTATGACATATTCCGAAAAAGCGATATTTCTGACAGGACTTCCGTTTTCATAAACGCGGATGACCTCGATGCCCTCGGGAAGTGTCGCATTCATTCTCGAAACGATCTCCGCATTCTTCATCTCATCCGTTATAACCATATCGAGAAACTCACATTCTCCCGAATAGCCAAGAGAAAGAGGAAGCGCAATTGAGATATAAGGATGCGGATTAAAGCCCTCGGTATGCTTGACGGCAATACCCGCACGAGTCAGAACCCGCTGAAAGGTTCTCATGATATCGAGGTGAGAGATATATACCGCTCGCCCTTCTTTTTTATACATAACTCTGACTTTACGCATCACACTTACCTCCGCACAAGAGATTTGATGCACCGCAACCAAGGCACTTTTCACGGCAATTCGGCGATGCCTCCGAACGATATGCCTTCTCGCACTCACAGCGAAGGAATCGCTTTGAAACACCCGTGCTGATATGATCCCACGGCATAATTTCGTCCGCACTTCTTTCGCGGTTTGCATAGAACGAAGGATCTACTCCGCATTCCTCAAATGCCGAAAGCCATGTATCGAGACTGAAATGCTCTTCCCATCCGTCAAGCCTCATACCTTTCTTCCATGCCGCCTTGATAACTTTTCCTACCTTGCGGTCACCCCTTGCAAATACCGCTTCAAGGAAGCTTACGTCCGGCTCGTGCCAGTTATATGTAATTGCCTTTGCGGTAATTGCTTCACGAAGAAGGAGCGCTTTGCGCTTAAACTCTTCTCTTGTATTCTGTGCTTCCCACTGGAATGGAGTCTGCGGCTTCGGAACGAAGCATGCAGCACTGACGGTGATTTTGACACCGCGCTTTTTATTCGTTGCGTGAGTCTTCCAGAGCCAGAGTATCTTCTGCGAAAGCTCGGCGATACCTTTTATATCCTCATCCGTTTCCGTCGGAAGGCCTATCATAAAATAAAGCTGGACATTGCTTCTGCCGTTTTCGAATGCAATCTTGCATGCATTCATAATCTCTTCTTCCGTAAGATTTTTGTTTATCGCATCACGAAGCCTTGCACTTCCCGCTTCGGGCGCAAAAGTGAGACCTCCGCTTCTGACCTTCTGAATCCTCTGCATAAGCTCGACGGAGAAGTTATCCGCGCGCAGTGACGGAAGCTGAAGGCTTATGTTTCTCGGCTCGCACCAATCAAGAAGCCCATCCGCAAGCTCGGGAAGCTCCTTATAGTCACTCGTTGAGAGAGAGGCGAGCGAGATTTCCTCATAACCTGTTTCAAGGCACATTTCCTTGCCGTGTTCAATAAGCGTCTTTGCGCGCTTTGCACGCACGGGGCGATATGCATAGCCCGCCTGACAGAAACGGCAGCCGCGTATACATCCGCGGAAAACCTCAAGCGATACTCTGTCATGGACAATCTCAGTTGAAGGAACTATTACCTTTTTCGGAACATAGACCGAATCGAAATCCTCTATTATTCTTTTGACAACAACCTCCGGCGCACCGTCTTTCGGAGTTATTGCCGAAACCGTTCCGTCTTCGTTGTATGCTATATCATAGAGCGAGGGGACGTATATACCCTTAATTCCCGCAGAAAGCGCGAGGAATTCCTTTTTGCTTTTTCCTTCAGCCTTACACTTTTTATAAAGGTCGCAGAGCTCGATCATCTGCTCCTCGCCTTCGCCGATACAGAAAAGATCAACGAAATCGCAAAGCGGCTCGGGATTATATGAGCAGGGGCCACCCGCAACAACAAGCGGTTCGTCCTCTCCGCGCTCATCTGCGCGAACGGTTATTCCGCCGAGATCAAGCATATTGAGAACTGCAGTGTAGCACATCTCATACTGCAGTGTGAATCCTACAATGTCGAAATCACAGAGCGGGTCGCGGCTTTCAAGAGCATAGAGCTTCATATCATTTTTTCGAAGCTCATCCTCCATATCAGTCCACGGAGCAAAGCAACGCTCGCACCATACATCGGGTTCCTCATTCATAACGCCATAGAGGATGCGAAGCCCCATATGGGACATACCTATTTCATAAGTATCGGGAAAGCAGAAAGCAAAGCGAAGCTTTATATCTTCTTTATTCTTTATAACGGCGTTATGTTCGCCGCCCGTATAACGCGCAGGCTTCTGCACGCGAGAGAGTATTCTTTTGAGTTTTCCGTCCATAATCATATTCCTTTCGGGAAAAGGTTTTTATTATATAAGTATAACACGAAGAGGCACAAAAAGGCAACAAAAAAAGACCTTCGGATGAAGGTCCTTTTTTTGTTTTATTACTGATTGTCTTCCTGGCGCATCTTTGCAAAGCAATCGCTGCAGTAAACAGGACGGTCAGTCTTCGGCTCGAACGGAACCTTTGCTTCGCCACCGCATGCTGCGCATGTTGCAGTGAAGTATTCTCTCGGTCCACGGCTTGCAGCCTTGCGAGCGTCGCGGCATGCCTTGCAGCTCTGCGGCTCATGCTGGAATCCGCGCTCTGCGTAGAACTCCTGCTCACCTGCTGTGAATACGAAATCTGCTCCGCATTCTTTGCACTTTAATGTCTTGTCTTCGTACATTTTGATACCCTCTCTTTGACTTAAGACTTGCCCCAGGACGGACTTTCACCGACACCTCAATTTTTGCGCTCTGTTAAGTTTTTAAGCTACTTGGGCATTTGTAATATATTGCTAAACGGCTTTAACCGTTGTCGCCTGAATCTGCGAGATACTGCGAAAATTTGCGCCGTATTCTCTGAACCGCATTGTCCACCGACTTTGGCGGTTTTGAGACCTTCAAAGATATCTCTTCATATGAAAGTCCTTCAAGATAATAGCCGAGTATCTTTTTCTCAAAGCCCGAAAGTATTTCGGATACCGCACTGAGAAGCTCTTTATAGGATTCCTCGCTTACCAAAAGCTCCGCGGGATCGGGAGCTATGCCCTCACCTATCGGATTTGCCGATTCGCTGATGGGAACATAATTATTGAGCGGAGAATTCTTTCCTCTGTTTGAATGGCGGATTGCGGAAAATATCCTTGTCCTGATGCACAATGCCGCAAAAGTCTTAAAGCTTGCCTCGCGGGATGCTTCAAAGCCGGATATTGCTTTGAGGAAGCCTATCATTCCCTCCTGAATCAAATCCTCCGAATCACCGCCCGCAAGAAAATATGGACGGGTGAGACTTCTGACATAGTGGGAATACCTGAGAATCAGCTCTTCACCGGCGGGACCATCCCCCGCTGCGGAAAGCTTTACCAATTCTTCGTCTTTATATTCCTTCAAGCTACTCAAAACGAAACCACCATTAGACTTATTATCATTTTGTATTATACCCGACAGAATTGCAAATGTCAAGCAAAAAATTACAATTCTTTTAAATTTTTTTAACTATTTCTTATCTGTTTCTGCAAAATGTTTGTTTTTTCGCAGTTATTCTAAAGCTCGAGCTGACCTTCAAACGGTATGCCAAGATGGTCATAAGCTTTCTTCGTCGCGCATCTTCCGCGAGGTGTGCGGCTCAAAAATCCGAGCTGCATAAGATATGGCTCAACGACATCCTCGATGGTCACAGCCTCTTCGCCGATCGTTGCGGCAAGTGTGTCGAGACCGACGGGGCCTCCCGCAAAATTATATATGATGCTTTCAAGCACCCTTCTGTCCGTCATATCGAGGCCTATTTCGTCAATCTCAAGCGCCGAAAGCGCCATATCCGCCACCTTGCGGTCTATCTTCCCGTCCGCGCGCACTTCGGCAAAATCGCGCACACGCTTGAGAATGCGGTTCGCAATTCTCGGCGTTCCGCGGCTTCTTCTCGCTATCTCGGAAGCGCCCGAATCATCCGCATGGATGCCCATTATATCCGCACTGCGACAGACAATGCTCTTGAGTTCCTCCGGTGTATAGAGCTCGAGGCGCATTATGACTCCGAATCTGTCTCGCAGAGGTGAAGTAAGCTGACCCGCGCGCGTCGTCGCGCCGATGAGAGTGAACTTATGGAGACCGAGTCTGACGCTTCTTGCTGAAGGACCTTTTCCGATTATGATATCGAGAGCATAATCCTCCATCGCGGGATAGAGAACCTCTTCGATACTTCTGTTCAACCTGTGAATTTCATCTATAAAGAGAATATCTCCCTCATTGAGGCTGGTGAGCAACGCCGCAAGATCTCCCGTTTTTTCGATTGCGGGTCCCGATGTTGTTCTTATATTGACGCCCATCTCGTTTGCGATTATCGTCGCAAGAGTGGTTTTTCCGAGCCCGGGAGGGCCATAGAGCAAAACATGGTCAAGCGACTCATTTCTGATTTTTGCCGCCTCTATATAAACCTTGAGCTGCTCCTTGACTTTATCCTGCCCCGTGTAGTCATCAAGTGTCTTCGGGCGAAGTGTATTCTCGTGCTCATCGCGATTGGTGAGCATCGAGGTCACCATGCGTTCTTCTTCCGCATATTCCTCCGCAGTAGGGCTGTTGAATTCAATACTCATAGCGAATCACCGCCTTATCTCATAAGCCGCGCAAGCGCAAGCTTGATTATATCTTCAACGGTCATATCCGTTGTGTCAACTCCGCGGAGAGCCGCGGATATCTCATCGCGCCCATAGCCGAGTGCGGAAAGTGCTTCCGCCGCTTCCGAATCTGCGCCCGATGCTTTCGGCACAAATGCGCCGCGCGATATCTCGCCGATATCAAGTGTTGTCTTCGCGAGCTTGTCCTTCAATTCAAGAAGGATTCTTCCCGCGACCTTCTTACCGACTCCGCTCGCCGCGAGAAGCGGTTTTTCATCACCCGTCGTGACGGCAAGAGCCAGTGTCGCCGGAGTGACTGCCGAGAGAATCGAGAGCGCGACCTTCGGCCCGGCTCCCGATATTGAGGTCAGAAGCCTGAAGGTTTCGAGCTCTTCCTTATCATAGAAACCAAAAAGCTCAAGCGCATCCTCGCGGACATTGAGATGCGTATATATCTTCGCTCCCGCTCCGACTCTGAGCTTTCCCACCGTATTCATGGAAGCATTGCAGGCAAATCCGACTCCGCCGACATCGATGACGACGAGATTCGGCTCAAGCTCCGCAACCGTCCCGTTTAAATAACTGAACATTTTCCCACTCTCCGTCCTACAAATTCATAAGCAGACTTCCCGTCGTGTTCGCGTGGCACAATGCAATCGCAAGCGCATCCGCCGCGTCATCGGGCTTCGGCGTCTTTTTGAGCCCGAGAAGTCTTTTTGTCATATCCATAATCTGTTGCTTTTCGGCTCTTCCGTAGCCGACAACGGACATCTTGACCTGAAGCGGTGTATATTCATAAACCTTCACACCGCACTTGACGCAGGCAAGAACGATAACGCCCCTTGCCTGGCTCACGTTTATCGCAGTTTTTTCATTCGTGTTGAAATAAAGTTTTTCGATTGCAACGTGATCCGGTCTGAACGTCCTCAGAAGCTCCGTCATATTATCGTATATTTCCGAAAGGCGGTCTTCAATCGGAATTCCCGCCTCCGTTCTTATCGCGCCATAGGAAAGCGGACGCATACCGTTAGTATCGACAACGCCGTAGCCGACTATTGCATAGCCGGGGTCTATTCCGAGAATTATCATCTTCTGCCCCTGCCCTTCTTTTTCGCACCGCGTTCGAAAGGCTTCGCGGCAGTCGGCGCCTTCTTTCTCGGCTCCTGCCCCTTATCGGGTCTTATGAGGCAACGCTTCGCCGTTCCGATAAGGTCTTTTCTCCCTGACTTTTCAAGTGCCTCGCGGACCAGCGCGCGGCATTCGGGTCTTCTCCACTGAAGAAGGGCTCTCTGCATTGCTTTCTCATGCGGATCAAGAGGAACATAGACTTTCTCCATCGTGTTCGGGTCGATGCCAGTGTAGTACATACAGGTGGCAATCGTTCCCGGGGTGGGATAAAAATCCTGCACCTGCTCCGGCATATG
>JAZSHZ010000005.1:0-4677 GCA_045533555.1 Eubacteriales bacterium | reverse complement strand
CAGCGCAATCTCCGCGACGGGCAGCACGGCACCTTTCGTTACGCTCATTTCCTCGATGTGCTGGGGCTACGGAACGGGATTTTCAATATATGCGACGATTCTCTTCGGAAAAGGCGATTATAATAAGATGTATAACGTCGTCAAGCTCAATTTCATTCTGAGCACGGCGGCAGTATTCCTCATTTCCGTTCTCTGCATAATCTTCCATGAGTTTATTTTTGATATGCTCAATATCGAGCAGGCTATGAGAAAGGATGCGTTTGCCTATTTTTCAATATACATGGCGGGGCTTATTTTCCTGCATCTCAACTGGTGCAGTGTCTATATAACCCACTCGACGGGGCTTACGACGCTCCCTTTCATCGCGTCAATCATAACGAACGTCATAAACATATCAGGCAACTATATTTTCATAAAATACTGCGGTCTCGGCGTCGGCGGAGCCGCACTTGCGACGGTTCTTTCCTCGTTCGTCGTTGCGACGTTCTATATCGTCATACTTCTCCGCGTTTTCAAGAATCTCGGTTGCAAGCTCGGAAAACTCTACGTGGACGGTGAGGAGCTTCGCCTTTCCGTTCGCTATGCCGTTCCGACGATGCTTCAGCAATCGGTTATGTATCTCTGCACGGCGGCGGTTTCTCCGCTTACAAATATGTGCGGACCGAATGCAATCGCGGGATATACCATAGGTATGCGCCTTTATGATGTCAATGCAAACGTCTATCAGAATTCGGGCAAAACAGTTACAAACTATATCGCCCAATGCATCGGCGCAAAAAAGCACAATATGATCAAAAGGGGAATCCGCGTCGGTCTTTCCATGACCTTTATTTTTCTTCTTCCCTTTCTCGCAGTGACGGTCTTTGCCGCAGATCCGATCTCAAAGGCATTTCTCGATTCACCCGAGGCAATCCGCTATGCAAAAATCTTTATGCAGTTCTGTATGCCATTCGTCGTCTTCAATGTCATCAACAACCTGATGCATGGAGTTTTCCGCAGTGCGGGCGCGGGAAGATATCTCGTCATCGCGACGGTCGTCTATTCAATTGCGCGCTTCGGATTCAGTTATCTTCTTTTCGGAAAATTTGAAATGCTCGGTATTTTCGCCGCAGTTGTCCTTGCATGGATAACGGAAGCAATTTTCGCTCTCTTCGTCTATTTCTCCGGCAAATGGAAGAGCGAGGAATATAAGCGTTATGAAGCGGAAACTCAATGCGGAATTGCTAATTCACCTCTTCGGTGTTATAATAAAATCAATAAAGCAAATCGAAAGGATGTTTTATCTATGCGCGATTATCAGAAGGAACTTGAGGCAAGAGTTGCCTATATACAGAATCTCATAAAGGAAAGCCACGCAAGCGGCATCGTCTTCGGAAATTCCGGCGGAAAGGATTGCGCGCTCGTCGGAATCCTTTGCAAGAAGGCCTGTGATAACACGGTCTGCATCCAGCTTCCCTGCCATTCGAAGCAGAATTTCGGCTCGGATATGGATGATGCGCTCGCGGTTGCAAAGAAATTCAATATTGCTCACCGAACATTTGACCTCACGCCCGTGCGCGAGGCTATGCTCAATATGATGGGCGATGAAGTCGAGCTCAATTCCAACGCGCTCGTCAACCTCCCGCCGAGACTCAGAATGACGACGCTTTATACCGTCGCGGCGGCAGAGAACAGGCTCGTCGCGGGGACGGGCAACAGAAGCGAGAGATATATGGGATATTTCACGAAGCACGGTGACGGCGCCTGTGACTTCAACCCCATCTCAGACCTTACCGTCGGCGAGGTTTATGAGTTTCTCCGTTTCCTCGATGCTCCCGCATCCGTCATTGAGAAAGCACCTTCCGCGGGTCTTTATGAGGGGCAGACGGATGAGAAGGATATGGGAGTCACCTATAAGGAAATCGACGAATATATCCTGAACGGAACGGGCAAGCCCGAAAGCATCGAGATCATCAACCGCTACCATTCAAGAAGCGAGCATAAACGCCGCCCGACGAATATGTTCTTTGAGGTGAACGATTGATATGAAGAAAGCTCTTCTTATCCTTGCGGCAATCTGCGCGGCAGTTTCCTTCGTTCTCGTTTTTTGCCTTATCGGATATACGTTTACGGGGTTTCTCTTCTTTCTTCTCGCAGTTTTCTTTGCCTTTCTCTCATTCTGCCATAAAACAAAAAAACGCCCGCTCTTAATTATGCGGCGCATCATCTGCTCGCTCGCGGCGGTCGGAATCATCTTCACCTGCGTTATATCTGGCATCGTCATCGCCGATATGAGCGGCGATGAATTTTCACCGCGGGATTGCATCATCGTTCTCGGTGCGGGGCTTGACGGCGAAACACCTTCGCTCACGCTTGTCGACAGACTTCGCCGCACGGAAGAATATATGAATGAATTTCCCGAAAGCATAGCAATCGTAAGCGGCGGAATGGGCTCGGGAGAGACGGTTACCGAGGCGCTCGCAATGGAGCGCTGGCTCATCGCGCACGGCATTGAGAAGAGCCGCATCATAAAAGAAGAAATGGCGACGAACACAAACGAAAATCTCGCTTATTCAAAAAAGATTGCTGATTCGCGCGGTTTTGAAAGCTTTGCAATTATTTCGAGCGACTATCACATATTCCGCGCAAGGCTTCTCGCGAAAAAGCAAGGCATCCCCGCGATTTTTCTCTCAGCAAAGACAACACTTCCGATTCTCCGCGCAAACTATGCGGTGCGCGAGGGATTCGCACTCGTCAAAGCAAAAATATTCGGTCATATATAAAAAACAACTGCAAACCTCGGTTTGCAGTTGTTTTTATTACAGCTTCATAAAATATCTGATTGACGGGAGGTTAACCTCAAAGCCCGCCTTTTCATATGCGCGGCGAGCGGGGATATGCCCATCGTCAAGACCTGTGTTTACAGTTGCATATTCCGCGCCCTCTTCTCTCATCTTATTGAGAACGAATTCATACATTTTCGAGCCGATTCCCTTGCCGCGGATTTCGGGATTGACGGCATTGCCGCAAATCTCACCCGTTTTTCTCTCTTTGTTTATTGCATATGCGATGAAGCCGACGACTTCGCCACCAAGCAATGCGACATAGCCTCTGCCGCTTCTTGCCTGCGCCTGAACACCGGCGCGCTTTTCCGCCTGCCAGCCTTCGAAAAACGCATTATAGAGCTCATCGCCCATATCCCTGCGAAATACTTCGCGGATCGGAGTCCATGCGGCAATCGCAATATCTCCTATTGCCTCCATATGCTCCTCTGCAGCAGGGACAATCTTTATCTCGTCCATAAGAAACGCTCCTTTGAAAAGTTTTTCTTATTATACACTTTTGATGTCTTCTTGTATTTGCATTTTTTCTTGTTGTTTTTGTCTTTTCTATGGTCGCCAAAGATATTTTTCGAGATCAATGCTTCCATCGGCTTCGAAAGCTATGCCCTCCGCCTCAAGAAGCGCCCGCTGGACATCCTCGCCGCCGAAGGCGAATGCCGGCGCAGTCCTTCCCTCGCGGTTAAGAACACGGTGGCACGGTATTATCCCCGGCTCCGGATTGACATGAAGCGCATAGCCGACAACTCTTGCCCAGCGCGGATTCCCCGCATATGCCGCAACCTGCCCGTATGTCGCAACCCGCCCCTCGGGAATGCTGCGTACCACATCATAAATTCTTCCGAAAACATCGCCCATAAAAGTTCCTCTTTCCGCGAGGCAAAATCTCTTAGTAATCCTCGCTTATGTAGTCCGGCGGAGTAAGAAGCAATTCGGGATGCTTGACATAATACATAAACTGCTTTATCGCAGATGCGAAATAATAACCGTCGCAAATTCTCTCATCGAGAACGAAACGCATTTTTATGACGTGCTTTGATTTAACGGAGCCATCCCGCTCAAGTTCATGCTTGACTTCCTTTTTACCTATTGCCATGAAAACGGATGTCGTTCCGAATTCATAGAGGTGGTGGTAAATCGAATTCAGGCCGATCGAGCCGACATTCGTGACATATGCCGATGAATGGAATGGGCTCACCTTATTGATTATCTTCGGCATTCTTCCGTGAGAATCAAGATATCTCATATAGTTTATGAACCAACGCTTGATGAATCCCGGAAGCATATTGAGAAGCTTGACCGTTATATCCGTGTCATTACCTGCCGCGGCTTCTTCCTCCGCTCTTACTTCAGCAAGCGCGGCATTGAACTTCGCGGTTACTTCCGCAAGCGTGTCGGACGGCTCAAATTCGGGGTTGAGATTTCCTTCCTCGCCATCCTTGCTCATTGCTTTTTTGACCGTCAGCGAGATGCGGATATAATTTCTCGCATATATCTTGCCGCCGCTGACAAAGCGGTTGATTCTCGGTCTCTGCGCCATAGTCCTGACCAGAGCCGCGATGAAGAAATGATACATTGAAAGACCCGGGATATCCTTTCGGTTTTCGACGATGAAGGAGCGCAGACCCGCTATATCAATTTCCTCTTCGAAAAATATCTGGCTATCAAGCCTTGATCTCATAATATATGGAATTATTCCGAATACAGGATCGAGATTTCTGACCTTATATCCGTCGTAACGGTCGCCAAAGCGACGTTTGCGTTTGCTCAACTCTCCCATATTGATTCCCCTTTTTACCCTTAATAAGAGATATTATATCACATTTATTGGGCATTTTCAACAATAATCGACTTTTTC
>JAZSHZ010000142.1:0-7667 GCA_045533555.1 Eubacteriales bacterium | reverse complement strand
AAAATATCCGATAAATGATTACATAGGCGAAAAAAACGCAGTGCAATGTTTGATGGAAAAATCCCCCGAAGATGCAGAAAAGCTCATAGAACTTGCGAAGAAATACGGATACGAGGAATAACCCCAAGACGGGCGAGAAATCGCCCGTCTTTTTCTGTTGCAGAATATGGAGTGTTGCGAACAATCTTTGTAGGGGTCGGCGTCCCCGACGACCCGCATTTCCCACACACCTCAAATTGCGAAAACTTATCATTGACAAACATATGCAGTGAGTGATATAATATATGAAAATAAATCTTTAAGGTTCGATCCCGTGAGGTCGGCAAGATTTGTGTTATAATGTGAGTATGCAGGGTGAATTCTGCGTATCTTTGTTTGTATGCACATCTTGCCTTCCGAGGCAAGATTTTTTTATATGGAGATGTGTTTTAATGTTTAAGATGAGTTATATGTCAAAAGAGATTGCGGCGTCCTGCAAGAAGATAGCAGAGACGTTTATTCCCTCTTTCTCTTCGGAATATGCTGTTTTTCCCGGCTTTTGCGATGTGCATGTGCATTTTCGTGAGCCGGGTTTTTCTTATAAGGAGACGGTCAAGTCGGGTTGCAATGCCGCGGCGCGCGGCGGATATACCGCAGTCTGCACGATGCCGAACCTGAAACCCGTTCCCGACAGTGTCGAAAATATAAAGCTGCAGGTTGAGATCATCGAGCGCGATGCGACGATTGATGTCTTCCCCTATGGCTCGATTTCCGTCAACGAGGCGGGCGAGGAGCTTTCCGATCTTGAGGGAATGGCAAAATATGCAATCGCCTTCTCCGATGACGGACGCGGAGTTCAGTCCGATGATATGATGCGCGAGGCGATGATGAGAGCCAAAGCGCTTGATAAAATGATAGTTGCTCACTGCGAGGTGAATGCCGAATTAAAGCCCGGTGGATGCATCCACGACGGCGAATTTGCCGCGGCTCATGGCTATGTCGGAATCAATTCCGCAAGCGAGTGGAAGCAGGTCGCGCGCGACCTTGAGCTTGTCCGCGAAATCGGTTGCCGTTATCACGTCTGCCATATTTCCACGGCGGAGACAGTTGAGCTCATCCGCAAGGCAAAGGCAGAGGGGCTTGATGTCACCTGCGAGACGGGGCCTCACTACCTTGTTATGTGTGACACGGATATAAAAGAAGAAGGCAGATTCAAGATGAACCCGCCGATCCGCTCCGCACGGGACCGCGATGCGCTCGTTGAAGGGCTTCGTGACGGGACGATCGATATGATAGCGACGGATCACGCGCCGCATTCCGCAGAGGAAAAATCAAAGGGTCTTGTGGGAAGCGCATTCGGAGTCGTCGGTCTTGAAACCGCATTTGCGGTGCTTTACACGAAGCTTGTCAAAACCGGCGTGATAACGCTTGATAAGCTCATCGAGGTTATGAGCGAAAACCCGCGAAAGCGATTCGGAATCCCTGCGGGAGATGACTTCACGGTGTTTGACCTCAACGCGAAATTCAAGGTAGATCCCGATGAATTCCTCTCGATGGGAAAAGCAACGCCTTTTGAAGGCGAAGAATTATTCGGCAAATGCCTGCTCACCGTAAAGGGCGGCAAAGTTGTTTACAAAGTGTAAATATTCGGGGAATAAAACTTGTAGGGGACGGCGTCCTCGACGTCCCGTGTCAGGTTCGGTAAAAATTAACTTTTCGGAGGTAGAATAAAATGGCAAAGCGAACAGACATTAAGAAGGTTCTTATCATAGGCTCGGGCCCGATCGTCATCGGTCAGGCTGCGGAGTTTGACTATGCGGGAACGCAGGCTTGCCTCGCGCTTCGCGAGGAGGGCTATGAGGTTATCCTCTGCAACTCCAACCCTGCAACGATTATGACCGATACGACAATTGCAGATAAGGTATATATGGAGCCGCTCACACTTGAATATATCGCAAAGATTCTCCGCCACGAGCGCCCGGATGCAATCGTCCCCGGTATCGGCGGTCAGACAGGTCTTAACCTCGCAATGCAGCTTGAGGAAAAGGGAATTCTCAAGGAATGCGGAGTCGAGCTTCTCGGAACAAGCTCCGAGTCAATCGAGCGCGCAGAGGACCGCGAAATGTTCAAGGAGCTTTGCGAATCCATCGGCGAGCCGACAATTCCTTCCGAGATAACATATTCTCTCGAAGAAGCAAAGGAAGCTGCAAAGAGAATCGGCTACCCCGTTGTTCTCCGCCCCGCTTTCACTCTCGGCGGAACAGGCGGCGGCTTTGCTTACAATGAAGAAGAGCTTATTGAGGTCGGTCTCAATGCATTCAAGCTCTCCCCCGTGCATCAGGTTCTTATCGAAAAGTCCGTCAAGGGTTATAAGGAAATCGAGTTTGAGGTTATGCGCGACTCGAAGGATAATGCAATAACCATCTGCGGAATGGAAAACGTCGACCCCGTCGGCGTACACACGGGCGACTCAATCGTTGTTGCTCCGATTATGACTCTTTCAAAAGAAGACGAAAAGATGCTCAACGATTCGGCAATCAAGCTTATCCGCGAGCTCAAGATTGAAGGCGGCTGCAACGTTCAGTTCGCTCTCAACCCGAATTCCAGCGAATACTATCTTATCGAGGTCAACCCGCGCGTTTCTCGCTCATCCGCTCTCGCATCGAAGGCTTCGGGATATCCGATCGCAAGAGTAACGGCAAAGATTGCCGTCGGTATGACTCTCGAGGAAATTCCGATTGCAAACACGACTGCGGCATATGAGCCGAGCCTCGATTATATCATCGCAAAGCTTCCGCGCTTCCCCTTTGATAAGTTCACTCAGGCTTCCAATATGCTCGGAACTCAGATGAAGGCAACGGGCGAGATTATGGGCATCGGCTCAAACCTCTCCGAATGTCTCCTCAAGAGCGTCCGCTCTCTTGAGAACGGTGCATACCACTTCAACCTCCCGAAGTTTGACGGAATGAAGAAGGATGAGCTCATCGAATATATCAGCGAATTCCACGACGACAACCTCTTCGCGATTGCAGAGGCATTCTGGCTCGGCGCAACGGTTGAGGAAGTCCATAAGGTTACCGGCATAACAGCATTCTTCCTCGAGGCATTCAAGCAGATCACGGATGCAGAGAAGAAGATTGAAAGCAACAAATATGACCTTGACGTTCTTATCGAGGCAAAGAAGCTCGGCTTCTCCGACAGATATATCGCAAAGCTATGGAATGTCACGGAGCGCGAAGTATTTGACTTCCGCAAGGAAAAGAACGTCTTCCCCGTTTATAAAATGGTCGACACAAGCCACACGGGTGCATATATCCCCTATTTCTATTCGTCCTACACGGGCGAGAATGCAAGTCGCCTCAGCGACAGAAAGAAGATCATCGTCCTCGGTGCAGGCCCGATCCGTATCGGTCAGGGCGTTGAGTTTGACTATTCGACCGTCCATGCGGTTTCGACAATCAAGAACTCAGGCTATGAGGCAATCATCGTCAACAACAACCCCGAAACGGTTTCGACGGACTACACAACGGCAGATAAGCTCTATTTCGAGCCGCTCACCTGCGAGGATGTCATGAACATCATCGAGTTTGAGAAGCCGGAAGGCGTCATCGCTTCTCTCGGCGGTCAGACTGCTATCAACCTTGCAGAGCCGCTCCGCGCACACGGTGTCAAGATCATCGGAACCGATTGCGATGCAATCGAGCGCGCAGAAGACCGCGGAAGCTTTGAGAAGATTCTCCGCGAGCTCGGAATTCCGCAGCCGCAGGGTCGCGCCGTCACAAATATTGACGACGGTATCGCAGCGGCAGCAGCAATCGGCTACCCCGTTCTCGTTCGCCCGAGCTTCGTTCTCGGCGGACGCGCAATGCAGATTGTTTCAAATGAGGAGCAGCTCCGTCAGTATCTCAAGACGGCTGTTGAAATCGATGTTGACAAGCCCGTCCTTGTTGATAAGTATATTCAGGGAAAAGAAGTCGAGGTCGATGCAATCTGCGACGGTCGCGACGTATTCGTCCCCGGTATTATGGAGCTCGTTGAGAGAACGGGTGTCCATTCGGGTGACTCCATAAGCGTCTATCCGACGTTCTCCATCTCCGATAAGGTCAAGGGCATCATTCTTCAGTATGCGAAGAAGCTCGGTCTCGGCATCGGCATCGTCGGTCTCTATAACATCCAGTTCATCGTCGACAACGATGACAACGTATTCATCATCGAGGTCAACCCGCGTTCATCGAGAACGGTTCCGTTCCTCTCCAAGGCAACGGGATATAGCCTTGCGGATATCGCAACAGAGGTAATTCTCGGAAAGAGCCTCAAGGAGCAGGGCATCTTCGATATCTATCCGCCGGAGAAGAAGCGCTGGTATGTCAAGGTTCCGGTATTCTCCTTCAACAAGATCCGCGGACTTGATGCATATCTCTCCCCCGAAATGAAATCAACGGGCGAAGCAATCGGATATGACGACAAGCTCAACCGCGCGCTTTATAAGGCACTTCAGGCATCGGGTATGCGCGTCCAGAACTACGGAACTGTCCTTGCAACGATTGCTGATGAGGATAAGGAAGAAGCTCTTCCGCTCATCCGCCGCTTCTATAACCTCGGCTTCAATATCCAGGCAACTGCAGGAACAGGAGAGTTCCTCAAGCAGAACGGAATCAGAACACACGTTCTCAAGAAGATCTCCGAAGGCAGCGAAGAGATCCCGAATGCTATCCGTCAGGGTCACATCGCATATGTCATCAACACGAGAAACATCGGCTCCAACGCAATGAAGGACGGCCACGAGATCAGAACACTCGCGACGGACAACAACGTGACAATCTTCACAAACCTCGACACAGTCCGCGTCCTCCTCGATGTTCTTGAAGAAACAACACTTACGATTTCAACAATTGATGCGTAAGCAAAGGCATAAAGCCTTTGCAACTAAGTTTGCCCTTACGGGCAAGTGAAGTTATCTTCGATAGTGAAGTTCACTTCGTAAATGAAGTTTCGCCTCGAGGCGAAGTGGGCAAAATTAACTTCACCTTTGCGAGAGCAAAAACTTCACTGTGAGCGTAAGCGAACAACTTCACTGCGTATGCAACTTCACAAAAACCGGAGGTTTTTCAATGACTCAATCAATCTTTACGATAAAATCAAACGCACCTCTTAACCGTTCGGTATATAAGATGGTGCTTGAGGGAGATTCTTCCGCTTGCGTGCCGGGAGGATTCGTCAATATCGCGCTTGCGGGAAAATTCCTGCGCCGTCCGATTTCCGTCTGTGATGTATCTGATGGACTCCTCACGATAATATATAAGGTTGTCGGAGAGGGAACGGAGCAGATGGCGGATATGCGCGAGGGCGAAAAGCTCGATATCCTCACGGGTCTCGGCAACGGCTATGACCTTTCGACTTCGGGGGATGCTCCCCTGCTTGTCGGAGGCGGTGTCGGTGTTCCGCCGATGTATCTCCTCGCAAAGAGACTCATTGCCGAGGGCAAGAAGGTCTCCGTCATCCTCGGCTTCAACACGAAAAGCGAAATTTTCTATGAGGATGAATTCCGCGCACTCGGTGCGGACGTCACGGTAACAACCGTCGACGGAAGCTACGGTACAAAGGGATTTGTTACCGATGCATTCGGAAAATATGACTATACATACGTTTATACCTGCGGACCCGAGCCGATGCTTCGCGCAGTGCATAAGACTTCAAAAACCTCTGCACAGCTGAGCTTTGAAGAGCGAATGGGTTGCGGCTTCGGTGCTTGTATGGGTTGCTCCTGCAAGACACTCACGGGTTATAAGAGAATCTGCAAGGAAGGCCCCGTTATGCGAAAGGAGGAGATTTTATGGGATTAAATGTCAATCTCTGCGGAATAGAATTGGATAATCCCGTCATTCCCGCATCGGGAACTTTCGGCTACGGCTATGAGTTTGCTGAAATTTACGATATAAACGTCCTCGGAACGTTCTCCTTCAAGGGAACAACGCGCGATCCCCGCTTCGGAAACCCGACTCCGCGAATTGCGGAATGCACGGCGGGTATGATAAACGCGGTCGGACTTCAGAATCCGGGTGTCGAGAAGGTCATCTCCGAGGAGCTTCCGAAGCTTAAAAAGTGCTTCAATAAACCCGTTATGGCAAATATTTCGGGATTTTCCGTCGAGGATTATGCATACACTTGCGAAAAACTCGATAAAGAAGAGCAGGTCGCCTGGCTTGAGGTCAATATAAGCTGCCCCAACGTTCACGGCGGCGGAATGAGCTTCGGAACTCAACCCGAAGCGGCGGCAGAGGTAACGCGCGCCGTCAAGGCGGTCACGAAAAAGCCCGTCATCATCAAGCTTTCCCCGAATGTCACGGATATAGTTTCAATCGCAAAAGCCTGCGAGGAAGCGGGTGCGGACGGCATCAGCCTTATAAACACGCTTCTCGGTATGCGAATCAACAAGGCGAGAAGATGCCCCGTCATCGCAAATAAGATGGGCGGTTTTTCGGGAAGCGCAATCTTCCCCGTCGCTGTCAGAATGGTATATCAGGTTGCTCACGCGGTCAATATCCCCGTCGTCGGAATGGGCGGCGTAAGCTCTGCCGAGGATGTTGTTGAGATGATGATGGCAGGTGCAACGGCAGTTGAAGTCGGCGCGGCAAACCTCACGAACCCCACGGTCTGCAAGGATATAATCGAAGACCTTCCGAGGGTTATGGCTAAATACAAAATAGAAAACCTGAGTGATATTATACGTTGCGTATAGCAAAAGCGTAGCTTTTGCAACTAAGTTTGCCCTTGCGGGCAAGTGAAGTTATCTTCGATAGTGAAGTTTGCGTTGCAAGTGAAGTTTCGTCTCACGGCGAAGTGGGCAAGCTTAACTTCACTGTGAGCAAAGCGAACAACTTCACTTATTGAAAGGAGTTTATTATCATGGGAAAAGATGTTATCGTAGCATGCGATTTCAAGAGCGCGGAAGACACATTTGCGTTTCTTGATAAATTCACGGGCAGAAAGCCCTTTGTAAAAATCGGTATGGAGCTTTTCTATGCCGAAGGTCCGAGTATCGTCCGCGAGATAAAGAAGCGCGGCCACAAGATATTCCTTGACCTTAAGCTTCACGATATCCCGAACACGGTCAAGAAGGCAATGTCGGTTCTTCGCAACCTCGATGTTGATATAACAAACCTTCACGCAGCGGGAACGAAGCGTATGATGGAGGCGGCTCTTGAGGGTCTCACGCGCGAGGACGGAACGCGTCCGCTTCTCATCGCGGTTACTCAGCTTACATCGACTGATCAGGAAGCTATGGAGAATGACCTTCTCATTAAAGAGCCTATTGATGAGGTCGTTATGCACTATGCAAAGAATGCGAGTGATGCAGGTCTTGACGGCGTTGTCTGCTCTCCGCTCGAGGCAGAAAAGGTACACAACACCTGCGGCAAGGAATTTTTGACGATCACTCCCGGCGTCCGCTTTGCGGATGGCGATATCGGCGACCAGAAGAGAGTTATGACTCCCGCCGAGGCAAAGAAGATCGGCTCGGACTATATCGTTGTCGGACGCCCGATCACCGCGGCAGAAGATCCCGTCGCGGCATATGAGAGGTGTGTAAACGAATTTATAGGATAAATTCGTTTACAGCTAAGTTTGCCCTTGCGGGCAAGAGAAGTTATCTTCGATAGTGAAGTTTGCGTTGCAAGTGAAGTTTCGCC
>JAZSHZ010000270.1:0-28572 GCA_045533555.1 Eubacteriales bacterium | reverse complement strand
AAGCTTATCGGACCTCTCGACGTACTTATGTACTACTTCGGGTCCGATTTGCTCATTCTGCACTATTTTTCTAAAGCCCCAAAGGGATTGTAGCAAAATGCATTTCGCTACAATCCCTCTTGATTATCCATATAAGAAATGAGGTTTGATCCTTATGTCCTGTAAATTAGAAAGGAATATGAAAATTTTCGTCAGCCAATGTGATAACCGTTCCGCATTATCTGTTCCAAGCATCTTTTCGCTTTTTGGCGACCTTGCTTCGGAGCACGCACCTATGATAGGTCTCGGAAGCGATGTTCTTGCCGAAAAAGGGCTTTTCTGGGTTGCGGTCAGAACGAAGATCAGAATCAACCGTCTGCCGCATATGAATGATGACGTTATCGCCGAAAGCTGGCCCGAAGCGCCGGGAAGAGTCCGATGTGTACGGTATTATTCACTTTCGGATTCTGCATCTTCTCTCATAGAGGGGAAGACGGAATGGGCAATCATAAACATTGAAAGCGGAAGACCGCAAAAGCTTTCCGAGGTTTATCCCGAGGGCATCTCCCATCTTGAAGACACCGCCTGCGATGGCGATTTCCATAAGCTTTCCGATAATTTCGAGGGTGCGGTGCTTCTTGGAAAATACACTGTCCGCTCAACGGATATAGACATTGGTCAGCATATGAACAACGCAAGATATATCCACGCACTTTTCGGTCTCTTCTCAACCTCGGAGCTTGAGAAAATGAGCATAACGGATATCGAAATCAATTTCCGCGCACAAAGCTATGAGGGTGATGAGCTTTCCTTTCTCACACGCACGGCTGATGACGGAGCGCGCGAAATCGGCATTATCCGACCGGACGGCACAGTCGCCGCAACAGTCAGAATTGCATAAAAAAACAAGTGGCTCATCGCCACTTATTTTTTTATTAGAAACAATATTTTATTTGGCTTGATAATGAATGATTTTGCCAATATTTTGCTTTCGCGGTCTTGCCATACATCGCGGAGATCAAGTTTATATTCCTCTTTGCCGAGATTCGAAACGACAAGATATTTTTCCTCATTGACGAACATCGAAGCGACGACGTTTGCTGAAATCGGCGATAGGATTTCGTCGCAGTCAGAAAGCTCGATATATGCAAGGCTATCCTCCGTTACCATCGGTTGATAAAGCGAGAAGAATCTGCACCAGCGCGGATACTCCTCCGGATCATCAGGTATATCCGACCAGAGGCTATATACATACGGTCCTTCGGGATGCTTCTTCATATAATCGCGGACGCGCATTTTAAATTTATGCTCTCCGTCTTCAACGGAATATGGTATATCCTCCTCAAGTCCGCCTCCCATAAGCGGTCGTCCGCGCTTGAGAAGCGGAAACTGCATAAACGGAATGACCTTTGCATAGTAGCTTTCCGGGTCTGATTTATCCGAGAATTCAACATGCTGACATGGGACGATATATTGTTCATATTCCTTGCCTATTCCGAAATTGTTTTCAGAATTCGCATTCTCACCAATCCAGAGATAATCATACACTTTATCCTTGCAAGGAGCTGTGTTATTTCTTCCCGCATGAAGCTTGCAGACTCCGCCGCGGCGCTTTACCTCGGAATAGATGATTCCGAGAAAATCCTCAAGATCCGGGTCATAGGGATAATCATAGCTTGCAAGTTCATATGGATTCTTCCCTTCCGCAAACATCTTCTTCTCGAATATCTCGTTGCCGTCATATCCCCAATCATTATATATTCCGTCAAATCCGTAGGTATCGAGGATATCCTTTATCCGCGGGAGAAGATATGCCCGCCATTCGGGGCTTCCCGCCCAACACATACGATAGTTGAAATGGCTTATTATGAGCTCATATTTTCCTCTTGTGAATTCCTCCCTGAAATTCGGGTCATTTGCGCAGAAATATCCCGATGATACATAGGGGATTATTTTTATGCCGAAGGAATGACAAAGGTCTATGAATTTGCGAAGGCCCTCCGGGTCATGTGAAGAATGCTTATCCGCACCGAGATGGCGGATGCTGTCATTCCATTCCTCATGAATCTGCAAAAGCCTGACGCCATTCTTCGCAAGATCGGAAAGCATTTCATAGTCGTATTCCGTCGGAGCAATTGAAAACCGCTTCGGGTAATCCCCGAGGTTGTATGTAACCTGCCCGGGAAGATAATCGCGAATTCTGTGTCTTCTGAAATACTTTCTGTTTCCCGCTTCCGCACTGCGGATATTTTCAATTCGTCTGCGATATTCTTCTATGCTCAAAACTTTCATACAAGCTCTCCTCATATACAAAAAACGCTTGAAAAGTCAAGCGTTTTTGCATTATATGTTTATCTTACTTTACGCGGTTATATGCACTCTCATATGCACCGAGAACTTCGTCGACATTCATAGACTTGATTGTTTCAACGAATTCATCAAACTTGGAGAGCGGCTCCTGACCGAGGATGAACTTCATCATCATTTCTTCCGTGTATGTTCTGATACCCGTGAGATGCATATCGATGACTGCCTGCTCTTCATCGTTGAAGTCAAGCCAGAGCGTTACCGGATAATACGGGAGAGTGTGCTCAACGATGAGGTCTTCGCTTTCAAGTGTCGTCTCGGACTGGAATGCTTCTGCTGCAAGCGGATCAAAGCGAGTGAATGTTCCGTAAAGCGTGAAGCCATACATAATATCTGCCGATGTTCCGACTTCGTCTGTTATGTAGCGGCGTTTACCGTCAACTACTTCATACGTCTCGCCTTCCTTACCCCAGGAAACGAGTTCTTTTGCTTCATCAGTATAGAGCCAGTCAATAAACTTTGCGGAGTTTGCGATTCCCTCGGGCTTCTTCGTGTCGCATACGGAAAGACCGATCATTTCGATATCGCCGCGCTCGATCATAGATGCGCCCTTTTCAGCGTTTGCAACAGGCGGTGCAATTGCCTGGATCTTATAATCGGGGTTCTTCTGCTGACCAAGCTGGTTGAAATAGTCAATTCGAAGCTGGAGATGCGGGAGAATGAAGCCCTTATCCGTGAGCATAAGTTCTTCCCAAGTGGAGTTTGCGAGCGTTGCGGAGTCTGCCGGCATAAGCTTCTCATCAATCATCTTCTTATAGAAGGTCATGATCTCAAGAGCCGTGTCTTCCGTTGCGCCCCAGCGCCATTCGCCGTCATCATGATCATAGTATGCAGCATATTCCCACCACTTATCGAAGGACGAGCCCGGGATATTGAAGAGATAGGACATCGAACGTGTGCAGAACGGATATGAATCCGGATAGATTGCCTTGAGCTGCTTGCATACTTCATAGAGCTCATCAAATGTTTCGGGAGCCTTGAGGTTATGCTTCTTGAAGATATCCTCGCGATAGAGCCATGCGCGCATACGCGTCTTGCCTTCGCGGCCTGTTCCCGGTGTGTAGTAGATCTTGCCGTCAGCGCGCTTTCTCGGCTTTACTGCAACAGCATATTCATCATCCGTGAGAGATTCAAGCCATGCATTGTAGTTCGGCATGAACTCAGCAAGGTCATCGAGAGCGATGACGCCTTCGCCGGCATATGCGGTCGGTCCGTTGTTGGAAGAGAATGCCATAATGTCCGGAAGCTCGCTCGGAGTTGCGAACATAAGCGGATATTTCGTCGCAGCGTCAACGTCCGGAATCGGGATGATCTTAAGAGTTGCGCCGGAGCCTTCTTCCATATAGTCCCAAAGAATATAGTCTTCCTTGATCGGCCAGCTTGCGGATGAGGGAATCATTATCGAAATAACGTCCTCTGCCGTAAGCGGTGCAGACGGGTCTACCCCACTGAGATCAGTTCCGCCCGAACCACCCGCACAAGCAGCGAGCGCAAGCATCATCATAGCCGCAAGAATCAGTGCCAAAAATCTTTTCATCTTTTTACCTCCTGTTATTCGGGCGCATTCCACGCCCCATTTTATTTAATTTTACATTATTAAAGCTTCTTTTTTCAAGCACAGTTTGTTACAAAACGGGCAACTTTACAGATCGATAACATCCTTCGCCGGTCTCGTTTTATATGCACCGTTCGTGAAATCGGGAATCTCGACGGATGCGCCACCCTGCGCGATAGACTGCTCCGTCAGGTACGCAATCGACATCCACGCCGCGGCGTCATAGACATCTATCGGCATCTCCTCACCCGTGCGCAGACATTCGCAGAAGCGCTCAAATTCAAAATGATCCATTCCGCCGTGCCCCGCTTCAAGTATTTCGGGAGTTACTTTTTTCCATATTTCGGGGAGATATTCTTCATAATATTCCTCGGAATTATTTGTATGCGCCGTGACAAATCCGAGTGTATCGAAGCTTTCCTCATGTTTACCGCCCTCAAAGACCATATTCGTATCCTGAATATAGGATGCCTTTGTTCCTCTGACGGTAAATTCTCTCGAATAGTAGCCCGGAAGCGTCGTATCAAGGCGGAGGCTTATAAGCTCGCCGTTTTCGCAGGTGATTATCGTCTCGACGACATCACCCTGCCTGAACTCTCTTCCCGCAAGCTCCGAAAGCTCCTCTTTTCCTTCGATATATTCGGAAAGCCCGAATGCCCCCGAAGCTCGCGATGAGAGCGAAACCATTCGGTTGCCGCGGTTTATGCCGATAATCTTCGCGATGGGTCCGAGGTCATGCGTCGGATAATTGTCACGGTTGCGCTTCGTATATTCCTCAAGGCGATAATGGCGCTTGATATTGCCATACGAAATCTCCTCGCGGAGGTCATGCATATATGCACCGTGGCAATATACGATCTTGCCGAAGAAGCCTCGCTTTGCCATTGATGCGGCAAAGAGCTCATCCTTTCCGAAGCAGCAGTTTTCCATAAACATAAACGGAGTCTTAGTCTTTTCATATGCATCGATAAGACTTCTGCATTCCTCCTCGGAATATGCGCCGCCTACCTCAAGCGCGACCGCTATTCCCTTCTCCATTGCCTCAACTGCAATCTCGATATGCGCATTCCAGCTCGTCGATACAAGGACGGCATCCGGCTTTTCTACATTGAAAAGCTCCGATGCGCTTGTATATGTATTCGGGCGTTTGCCGCATTTTTCAAAAACTAAATCGCAGATTTCATTCATTCTGTCTTCATACGGATCAAATATCGCGCAAACCTCAACATCGGGAAGATTTACGAGTGTTCTCCTCGTCAGTCCCGCACCTCTTTGTCCAACACCGCAGACAGCAAATCTTATCGTTTTCATATTCTTCCTCTTTCCAATTTCTCTTTGCCCATATTATATCATATTGTCTTTCTTTTATAAAGCACTATTTTTCAGAAATAAGCTCCGCAATATCTTTTCTTACTTTCTTTCGCAGCTTGTCATCCTCTTTTGCATAGCCGAGCGAGATAACGAGCCTTACGGGATATTTCAGATCGCATATTTTTCTTATTTTCGCATCATTGAGCCAGCCGAGAATGCAGGTCGAAAGCCCCTGCGCTGTTGCCTCCGCAGTTATATATGCCGCAACGATTCCGATATCTATCGACCGATAGTCATTATTTTTGATCTTTGCGCCAAGGGCGGCGGATTTGACATAGGGTTCCTCGGAAATGACGAGCATAATCTGCGCATCCCCGGTGAATTTATTCATTCCCATCTCCGTCGTTGCCGCGGCAACTTCGCGCGCCGTCTCTCCGCTGCAGACAGTTATATGATACGGCTGACCGTTGCAGGCGCTCGGTGCAAGCCTTGCCGATTCAAGTATTGCATCAAGCTTTTCGCGCTCGACCTCACGGGTTGCATCATAGCTTCTGCAGGATTGCCTTACCTCTGCGATTTCTCTGAAATTCATATTTTTTCTCCCTTCATACAGTAATATATTGTTTCTTCATTTCTTCCCGCCGCGCACAAGCTCAAGAAACGCCTTTGCGGCAAACGAGAGCGGACTCGCTTTCGAATAAGCGCAACCGATGCTTCGCGGCGGAAGAGGAGGGCTGAGCTCCATCTTGCGTATCATTCCCCGTTCAACCGCTTCCGCCGAAAATTCCTCGACGACGCAGGAAACACCGAGATGAATTGATGCAAAACGTATGAGAAGGTCATGTGCGGCAATCTCGATCTGCGGAAGCAACGTTATTCCCTTCTCCGCAAAGTTATCATCAAGAAAGCGCCTCGACGATGAATTTTTTTCAAGAAGGATCAGCTCTTCTTTTGAGATATCCTCCCAGCTGTATTTTTCTTCAACTTTCTTTCCCATGCCGCAAACAAAAACATCGTGGATCGTGAGGCACGGCTCAATGCAGACCTCATCATCCGTCACCGGCATATTGACGAAAGCAAGGTCGGCTTTTCCTTCCTTGACAAGCTCGATCATATGATAGGAATAGGAATTCGCCATCTCAATCCTTATGTTCGGATAAGTTTCGTGAAACTGCTCAAGATAAGGAAGGAGATAATGGCTTGTTATCGTGTCACCCGCGGCAATTATCAGCTCACCCATCTCAAGATGCTGAAGCTTCTGCAAAAGCGCCTCGCCTTGCTCTATAGCCTGAATAGCGCTTTCCACCTTACTGAAAAGCACCTGCCCCTCCTTTGTCAGCACCACCCCTTTTCGCGAGCGCGTAAATAGCTCCGCATCAAGCTCCGACTCAAGCTGACGGATGCACTGTGAAATCGCCGACTGCGATATATAGAGATGCTGCGCGGCTATTGAAAAAGAAGAATATTTCGCGGTTTCATAGAAAATTTTATAATAATCAAGCTTCGCTTTCATATAAGCTCTCCTTATTACCGTTGTAAGTATCATCTATTTTACTTATAGTCCTGTTTGTATTATAATGTTACTGCAATAAAATGTCAACATACGGGAGGTTATTTTTATGATAAGAAAAACAGGAACCGTTTCAAGAGGAATCCGTTGCCCGATTTTCCGCGAGGGTGACGATATTGCAACGATGGTTGTAAACAGTGTTATCGAGGCATCCGAGGGTGAGGGCTTTGAGCTCCGCAATCGCGATGTTGTCGCAATCACAGAATCGGTTGTTGCCCGTGCTCAGGGAAATTACGCATCCGTTGATGCCATTGCGGAAGACGTCAAAGCAAAGCTCGGCGGCGAAACGATCGGCGTTATCTTCCCGATTCTCAGCCGTAACCGCTTCGCAATCTGCCTCCGCGGCATAGCAAAGGGTGCAAAGAAGATCGTCCTTATGCTCAACTATCCGAGCGACGAGGTCGGCAACGCGCTCGTTTCGCTCGATCAGCTTGACGAAGCAGGCGTCAACCCCTATTCCGATGTCCTCACAGAGGCAAAATACCGCGAGCTTTTCGGCGAGAATCCCCATCCGTTCACAGGCGTTGATTATGTCAGCTATTATAGCGATCTCATCAAGTCCTGCGGCGCAGAGGTTGAGATCATCCTCGCAAATGACCCCCGCGTTATCCTTAAATATACAGACAGCGTTCTCAACTGCGATATTCACAGCCGCGCAAGAACAAAGAGAATTCTTCTCGCAAGCGGCGCAAAGCGCGTCTGCGGTCTTGACGATATCCTCACAGAGTCCGTCAACGGAAGCGGCTATAACTCCAAATACGGTCTTCTCGGCTCCAACAAGTCGACAGAAGATATGGTCAAGCTCTTCCCGAATGAATGCTTCGATCTCGTTGCAAACATTCAGGCTCAGCTTCTCGAGCGCACGGGAAAGCACATTGAAGTTATGGTCTATGGCGACGGCGCATTCCGCGAACCGGTCGGAAAAATCTGGGAGCTTGCTGACCCGGTTGTCTCCCCTGCATACACACCCGGCCTTGAAGGAACTCCGAACGAGCTCAAGCTCAAATATCTTGCGGACAACGATTTTGCAGACCTCAAGGGCGAGGAGCTCAAAAATGCAATCGAAGCAGCTATCCGTGAGAAGGACGGCGACCTCGTCGGCAATATGGCATCTCAGGGAACAACTCCGCGCAGACTTACCGACCTCATCGGCTCGCTCTGCGACCTCACAAGTGGCTCCGGCGATAAGGGAACTCCCGTCGTTCTCGTTCAGGGCTATTTCGACAACCTCACAGACTGATTTACCAAAAGACAATCTCCGGGGAGATTGTCTTTTTTTGTTGCTTGTGATATAATAATTTCATCAAAGATGAAATTATGATTTTATACATCAAAAGACAAATAAATAATTAGCTTCTAAATTGTACACGAATTATATAATAAATTTAATTAATAGAAATGAGAGATGCCAACAAAAGGAGAAATTACAATGAGCAAAGAGATAATAGATCTACTCAAACAAATTGCAATAAAAACTATAGATGATTGTACTTTTTATAAAAAAGTTAATTATTTTAATAAGGAGAATAATGAAGCTGTTTTATTGCCTTCCGGTGATGAAAAATATATTAGTTTTTGGATAAGAGATTGTGCAATGATGGCAGAAAGCAAGTTGATAGATAATTTCTTGTTAAAAAAATATATTAAGATTATTGCAACACATGGTCAAAACGGAAAAGAGACAATTTACCTGGAAAACGGATTGTCAATTCCACCATATTCAATTGCTGATCACATAAATTATAACGGAGAACCGGTTTATTTTCCTGGGACATACTCTTCCGGAAAAAATCAAGGGAACGGAGGTTTTGGTTTTTATCCGCCGTTCTGTGATAATTATTATTACATAATGATGGTGGGTACATATATAGAACAAAGTGGTGACATTGAAATACTCAATGAAACATGTAATGAATTAACCATTGAAGAAAGCCTTGAATATGCATTTATGGGATATAATATAGATGAAAAAAGCGATTTGTGTATTAGCGATGCAGAAACATATACAGTTGATTGGGGCTTTGCAGATGCGATAAAAAAGAGTGGAAAACTGTTAATGGCTTCTCTTTTAAGGTACAATGCAGCAAGAAAAATGCAAATGATGTTTGAAGACAAACCGGACAAATGCAAATTTTATAATGAAAAGGCAGAAAAAATCAGGAAAAATATATTATCAGAATTTTACGATGATAATACCGGATGGTTATATTCAGCAACAGGAATTGGAAAACAATATGATGTATGGGCAACGGCTTATGCAGTTTTTTCAAAGGTTATAAAAGAGGAAAAGACATTAGAAGCCCTTTATAATGCATATATGAATAAGACTGCAGTTGTTGATGGATATGTGCGACATATCTTGACGAATGATGATTTTTCTACTGATTCAGCGTGGGAATGCACTAAAATTCCATACAATACTTATCAGAATGGCGCATATTGGGCAACTCCTACAGGTTGGTATGCATATGCTTTATACTGTTATAACGGAAAAACAGATATTCTGGAAGATTTTATAAAGCATACATACAACTACGAGAAAGACGGAGCTCCTTTCGAATGGATAAACAAAGATACAAGTGAATACAGTGGCTTGAATTATGGAACTTCCGGAGTTTTGCCGTATATAGGTGCGATCAAGATATTAGACCAATTTAAATAATATTGATGAGGTTATTGCCTAAAATGTTTGGCATCTAAATCGTTCACTAATTTTATAATTAATTTACAGAACACCCCAAAAAGGAAATGATTCAATGAAGCTATATCTTATAAGACACGGTGAAAGCGAAAACAACAGTACGGGATGCTATACGGGTTGGGCGGATGTTGACCTGACTCCGAAGGGCATCGAGGAGGCAAAGCGCGTCCGCAAATACATATCGGATATCAACTTCGACAAAATTTATTCAAGCGACCTTATCCGCGCGGTTAAAACGGCAGAGACGGCAATTCCCGGATGTTCTCCCGAAAAAACGCCGATTATCCGCGAGATAAACCTCGGCTCACTTGTCGGCAATAAAATTTCGGATTGCCCGAAAATCTTTGGTGATGAATTTTCAAAGAACGTCGCAGAACAGAATTATAAACCTTACGGTGGCGAGAACCGTGCCGAATTCGATGAGCGCATCGAGAGTTTTCTCAACGAAGTTTCAGAAAGCGGATATGAAAACGTTGCGGCATTCTGCCACGGCGGAGTTCTTCGCCGCCTTCGTGATATAATCCTCGGGACGGAGCTTCCGAGAAACGCTATGCCCTGCTTCAACTGTGCAATACTCATTCTTGAACACAAAAACGGAAATTGGTTTATCCACAGCTGGATAAACGTACAATAGGAGGAAAAAATCATGCAAATACTTTCAATCGGAAACAGCTTTTCATCGGATGCGACGAGATATCTCCACCGCATCGCAAAATGCGGCGGAGACGACATAACGACGGTCAACCTCTATATCGGAGGCTGCCCGCTCTCTCGCCACTACAGAAATATGCTCTCGAAAGAAAAAGCATACACACTCAATTTCAACGGTCAGTCCACGGGATTTTCCGTAAACCTTGACGAAGCTCTTCTCAACCGTGACTGGGATATCATAACGATTCAGCAGGCAAGCAAACTCAGCGTTGACTATGACAGCTATCAGCCGTATCTCGATGACCTCACGTCATACGTCCGCATGTGCTGTCCAAAGGCGAAAATAGTTATCCACGAAACCTGGGCATATGAGCAGGGCAGCGAAAAGCTCTCCTCTCTCGGATTTGATGACCAGAAGCAGATGTATGATGCGCTTCACGCGGCATACTGCAACGCGGCTTATGCAACGGATGCATTTCTCAAGATTCCTTCCGGTGCGCTCTTCCAGAAGCTTTTTGAAAAGGGATATAAATTCCACCGCGACACCTATCACGCAAGCTTCGGTCTCGGAAGATATGCCCTCGGTCTTCTCTGGTATGCAACGCTTACCGGAAAGGACATCACGGACAATTCCTTCCGCGACTTTGACGAGCCGATTTCCGAAGAGGATATCAAAACCGTCAAGGAATGCGTTATGGCAACGCTCGGATAAATTTTAAAATTCTTGTATTTTACTGCAAAGAGATGCGGCGAATCAATTCACCGCATCTCTTTGTTATTTTATTGCGCATTACAGCAAATGCATATTATCTATCTTCCTATTTTATCCATCATACGGTGGAGCATTGCGGCGGCTTCGGCGCGGGTTACGTTGCCGCGCGGGTCGATGATGTGATTTCCCTTTCCTTTCATTATTCCGAGAACGTTCAAGGTCTTGACCGCCTCTCTTGCATAATCGGCAATCTCGCCGTCATCCGCAAAGACTTTTGCATTTTCAATCGGCGGAAGCTCGAATTTTTTATACTTCATATACCGCCAAAGCATAACTGCAAAATCCTGCCGCGTCACATTCCCCTCGGGGTCAAACTTATTATCCCCCACTCCGTTGACGATTTTTTCACTTTGAGCCCATACAATAGCATCGCAGTGAATCGAATCTGCTTCTACATCATCAAATGATGAATAATCGCCTATAACAGGGTTCCCTTTGATGCTATATAATGCATAAGCGACTATTGCACGATTTGCAGGAAGATCAGGCGAAAAGGTCTTTTTTGATATTTCGCGAATATATCCGTTGATGGCTATATATTCAACATCGTTATAATACCAATCATTTTTGCTTATGTCATTATACGAGAGAGTTGCACCTTCGCAGAGTGAAAAGTATACAAAAGAAAGTCCATCCAGCATTCCGATATCAAATATCCCACCCCCACAATAACAAATTTCAACCTCCATCTCATTTTGATAAAAAGAATACCAGCTTCCCGTTTTTGTCTGCCCCAAGTATTTAATTTGAGTTTGCAAATATTCATCATCCGTTTTTACGGAAATATGCGAAACTTCAGCTTCATTTTGTTTTGCATTTTCACTATCCGAAAGTTTGAGTTTTATAAACAAATCATAATTTGTTGTGTTTTTGTCATAGCAATAAAGATATGAAATATCACCACCGGGCTCTATGTTTATTTCTTTAAATGATAGTTTTCCAATATCTAAAGGCTCAAGCAAAAGAATTTGCTTTTTCTCCTTCAACTTTTGTATTCCGCCTTTATTTTTGTATCTGCCATCCTGAAAAGAATCAACATCCCCTGCTTTTATCCAATTCACCAATGCTTCATTTGTCATGAAGGTTTTATTTTTATAATTTTGGAGCGGAGTCAATGCAAAAGCAGTGTTAAAAACAAGCAATATCGTCATAAATACTATTAATATCTTTTTCATTTTCCTTTCTCCTTTCAGTGATGACCGTTAAGATGTGTAAGGATATCATTTCTGCAGTCATAACAATATAGACACCATTACTGAAGCTTCTGTTTACGTCTCCCCAACAAAATACAGGATTCCCCGACCAACTGCCAATAATTTTCTCCGGTTACTTGTCCCGAATTCATATTTTCACACGAAGACAAAAGTTCGATAGGTTCACCATCATATGGTGTATAACCGGTTAAATCCTCTCTCCGTTTGTTATTCTTTTATCAATTCGATATTATCATATATTGCTAAATTTTGTCAATGTGATTTTCAAAAAAAGCCTGAAATAACTCCGACAACACAAAACGGACAACTGATGTTGTCCGTTTTGTGTTTATATCTCAATTTCAAAAATTCTTGCCTGCGCGGCTTCGGTGAAGTCAATTATCAATGTGTTATTTCGTAGCTCAAAGTTTGTTTCGAGTGATTTCGGATATGCGACGGAGACGGATTTTGCCGCGATTTCGGGAAGTTTTAGCTCAACGTGGCGTTCTCCGTTTAAATTCCATACCGCGAGATAGACTTTATTCTCCGTCTTTAGTCCTGTTGAAACCAACGTGTCCCCAAACATTGCATAGCCTTTGGGCAGATATGGCACAGAGCGAAGCTTTTCGGGCGTTATTCTGTTATAAAATTCAATTCCTTCGCGGATAAGCTCGCGCTTTTCATCGCTTAAAAGGAAGATTCTTGATGCCAAATGGATTCTTCCGAGGACTGCATTTACCATATTGATAACAACACGTTCCTCGGAAACTTTTCCGTTCACCTCATCCTCGGCGCACGATTTGAACACATCGTCACTTATCGGATATGACCATACAGCCGCCTGCTCGGGAAGCACGCTCGCCATAACGTTTGCCGTGATATATGGATAATGCATATAATTGATCTGATCCGAGGTCGAAATCAAGTGGAACATTGAGAGTGCTTTATAGTCCGTTCTCATTCCTCCGCCCGCACAATCCTCGAAAATAACATTCGGGTGGCGGTCTATCATCTCTTGTGACCAATCGGTGAAGGCTTTTATCGACTCTTCAAGCCCGTCACCGAGGCTTGTCGCATTATATTCCGTTCCGAGTCCGGGGTTCGGGCAACCGTCAAACTTTATATAATCGCAACCATATTCATTGACCATTCTGTCTATCGTTTCGGTCATATAATTGCGAACATTTTCGCTTCGGAAATCGATGAGATAGCCCGTGCCGTTGCATATGCGCTCACCGTGCTTCTGCATAAAGCAGCTGTCATCATAATATGCAAGCATTTTTTCGTTTGAAATGCCGACAACCTCCGGCGCGATCCAGAGACCGAATTTCATTCCGAGCGAATGCATATAATCCGAAACTGACTTGATTCCGTCAGGGAATCGTCCTCTGTCTTCATACCACGTTCCGAAATGCTTATACATTTCTCCCGTTGTGTCATATTCCCGTGAATCGTGCCACCCGCAGTCGATTATATAATATTCGCATCCCGTCTCTGCAACACTCGGCGCGGTCTTCATCGCGCGATCCTGATACGGATCGTCCCACGAATAGTGCATATATTCGTTATATATCGACGGGAGATGCGCATCGGAACTGCAAGTACCCTTGATATGTCGGCGATAGCGCGTCATCTCGGCAACCGCACTGTTTACACTTTCGCCGAAGCATACGGTTACCGGCGTTGTTTCATAGCTTGCGCCGGGCTTTACGATTTTATTCCACGAATGATACCAGTCATTCGGACCTCCGAGCTGCATATTGAACATATTATCCGTGCAGGAAATTTCGCAATGCCAGCTTGAATACGATTCAATCTGGAACATGATATGCCGCCCCGATTTTGCATTCTGCAGAATACCCTGCGGAACATTATAAAGCGCGGAAACATTGCCGACATTTGACATATTGTAAAAACCGTTATGCCAAAAAAATCCCATATCGTAAAGCGAGCTTACAATCGGCATCGACTCCGTATATCGCGCGTTTGTGAAACGGTGAAAAATCCAATCCTTTGCTTCTCCGACGATATCGTTTCCAAAGCAGAAACCGAAGGTATTTGCCATTATGAGATTGAGTTTTTCATCCGTTATATTCTTGATTGACTGTGTTATCCTTATTGCATTCGTATCTTCATATCCGGTATATTGCGAGGTAACCTCAAAAAGCTCGTTTTTCGAAACGATTGTCAGGACATTCCCTTCAACACTATGCCTTACATATCGAAGCTTTTTTGTCAGTTCCGATTCTCGCGTTGCAAATCTTCCCGATGTGTTCCCACCCGCGATATCAATCTCCGGAAGCGCAAAGCACGAAAGCTCTTTTTCCGAAAGATTCTGCTCTATTCCGAAAAACGAGGTAAGCCCCATCACTCCGCTTTCATTTACGGTAAAGGTCATTCCTCCGAATTTGATTTCCATAATATTTTCTCCTTGCCTTGATAAAGCTACGGAGTGTTCTCAGGGAACACTCCAATAGCATTTTCTTATTTTATATCCTCATATATCTCGCGGATATTATTATAGATGAATGTCGGTTTTTCTTTGCTTTCTTCAACATCCTCCATCGTTCCTTCACCGCTGAGAACAAAAACCGTCGTGATTCCCGCATTTACTCCGCAGGCAATATCCGTATATAATCTGTCACCCATAAGCACGGTTTCTTCGGGCGAGAATCCCGTTTTCTCCATTGCCATAAGCGCCATATCCGGCTCGGGCTTTCCGATGAATTTCGGTTTTCTCTTCGTCGCGCGGAAGAGCATCTCGCAGACCGCTCCGCAATCGGGAACATAGCCATACCACGTCGGACACACCCAATCGGGATTCGTCGCAATATAGTCGACACCGCGACCGAGAAGAATGCAGGCATCCTCAAGCTTCTGGAAGGTGAGCTCCGTGTCATTGCCCATACAGAGGCAATCTATATCATCCTCAAGCTTATCGGTAACATTGAGTCCCGCCTTTGCAAGCTGCTCGCGGAAGGATGCTGTTCCCGATGCATAGATCTTCTTATACCCTTTCTTTTGGAGATATATGACCGTCGCATTCGTGGATGTGAGGAAATCGTCCTCGCAGGAGTCTATTCCGAGCTTTGCAAGCTTTTCGATATATTTATCGACGCTTTTTGACGAATTGTTCGTGAGGAAAATATATCTTCCTCCTATTTTTCTGACGTGGGCAAGAAAATCGAGTGTGCCGTCAAAGAGGTCGTTATCGAGATATATCGTCCCGTCCATATCGAGAAGAAACAGACGTTTGTTCTTTAATTCATTCATTTTATTCACCTTTTCCAGAGAGATGCTTTTCCCGTTGATACCGCGGCGGCGCCTGCGGCAATAACACTTTCGATCTCCTCCGCACTTTCGATCAGACCGCCTGCAATTATCGGAACGCTCACGAGCTTACAAAGATCGGAAATAACCTTCGGAATAACTCCCGGCATTATTTCAATCATATCCGCTTTTGAATTCTTCCTTGCTTCTGCCGCGGTTGCAACTGACTGGGAATCAACTGCAAAAAAGCGCTGAACGGTATGGAGGCCGACCTCCCTCGCAAGCTTGATTATGTTTGCGCGGGTGCTTATTATTCCATCAGCGCCCATATCTCTGACGTATTCTATTCCGCTCTTATCCTTACCGATTCCGCTTGCGAGATCGAGATGAATAAAAAGCTTTTTCCCCGCCGCATGGCAACATTTTGCTTTTTCGGCTATATCCGATATATCCGGCGCAAGGTCAAAAATCAGTTCACTTCCGGATTTCACCGCTTCATCAAAGCTTTCTCTGCTTCTCACGGCGGCTATGACGGAATTCGCAAGAATCATCTCCATAATCCGCTCCATCTCTCTACTCCTTATTTTGCGTCGCCACAATGTTTGCGCCGAACACATCTTTTATTATAATATCTCCGACGGAAATTGGCAAGTGGGCAACCGATTTATTTATGATTTTCATGCATTCCGACATATCCTTTTTCGGTATCGCCGAATCGGTCTTCACAGAAACGATTCCTCCGCCCTCGCATCTCACGGTCGATGTGACCGTCCGCATCGGATTCGTGCATTCATCGGTTGCATACTTTTTACCTCTCGGGCAGGTATTTCCATTAACCGATAAAACATTCTTTCCTTCGATATCCACTGTCAGCTCACATCCAAGCGGACAGATAATGCAGGTAAGCTTTTTCTCCATTTTATTGCTCCTCCAGACAGAATTTCAATGAGCTTGCCGACTTGAATGCATCTGCAGAAAGCTTTATGCTCTCCATCTCACCCGGCGCGACTCTCGCCTTTTTCTTTGAGAAGACAAGCTTTTCGCCGTCATACACATTTACAAGGACATTTCTCGCAACGTTTCCGACTCTGAAAAACACGGTGACATCACGACCCTTTGCTATTCTCTGCGGAACCGTATAGCGGATCTTCCCATCGGTTTCCACATTGACAAATTCTTTTTCCGATGCACCGTTCATTATATATTCCGCTGCGGATTTTCCCGCAATCTCCGCTTCCTCCGAAACGAAATCGACGAGGTCGTGAACGTGAAGAACATTTCCGCAAGCAAAAATTCCCTCAACGGAGGTCTGCCTTTTTTCATCAACGACAGCTCCGTTTGTTATCGGGTCAAGCTCTATCCCCGCCTTTTTCGTAAGCTCATTTTCGGGAATAAGACCGACGGAGAGAAGAAGCGTGTCACACGTGATGAATTCGCGTGTTTCCTCAATCGGTCGGCGCTTTTCATCAACGCGGGCAATCGTTACTCCCTCAACGCGCTCCTTGCCGTGGATCTCAACAACCGTGTGGGATAATTTCAGCGGAATATCGAAATCATTCAGGCACTGCTCGATATTTCTCGCAAGTCCGCCCGAATATGGCATAAGCTCGCATACCGCCTTTACCTTTGCACCCTCGAGAGTCATTCTGCGCGCCATAATGAGCCCTATATCCCCGCTTCCGAGAATTACGATCTCCCGCCCCGGAAGAAGCCCTTTCATATTGACATATTTCTGCGCAGTTCCCGCACTGTATATTCCCGCAGGTCTTGTTCCCGCAATGTTGAGCGCACCCTTTGATCGCTCGCGACATCCCATTGCAAGAATGATGGCTTTCGCTTCAAGCTTAAAAATCCCGTCTGTCGGGTTTGTCGCCGTTATGACCTTGTCGGGAGTTATGTCGAGAACCATAGTCCCGAGCTTTACGGGTATTCCGAGCTCGCGGATTCGCTTTTCATAACGCCATGCATATTCAGGCCCCGTCAACTCTTCTCCGAATTTATGGAGACCGAAGCCGTTATGTATGCACTGTTGCAAAATTCCGCCGCAGTTTTCATCGCGCTCTATTATGAGTATATCTCTTATTCCGCTTTCATACGCGGCAATTGCCGCGCTCATTCCCGCAGGTCCGCCGCCGATTATAACAAGCTCCGTCATCACATATCCCCCTTCGTTATTCCGACATTTATCCTTGATTCACCGCCGAATTTCGTTACCTCAAGCGGAGACATATTGAGCTCCCGCGCAAGAATTTCAACGATCTGCGGTGAGCAGAAGCCGCCCTGGCAACGCCCCATCTGCGAACGTGTCCTCCTCTTGACACCGTCAAGATCCCGCGGACGCGGATTTGTTCTTATCGCTTCGAGGATTTCGCCCTCGGTTATTTCCTCACAGCGGCAAATTATTTTTCCATATGAGCCATCGCTCTTTATAACCTCGTTTTTCTCATCAAGAGTAAGCTCGCGGAACCAATGCATCGGCTTGCGCGTCGGATCATATGTCTCTTTTTCCGAAAGCTCCGTCATTTCCGAAAGCATCTCCGCGATATAATCGGCAATCGCAGGTGCCGATGTGAGCCCCGGTGATTCTATCGCCGCGACGTTGATGAAATTCTCCTTTGGTGAATTTATGATGAAATCCCCCGTGCTTCCGACCGCTCTGAGGCCGCAAAACGAGGTTATCGTCTTATTCATCGGAAGGTCATCGACATTTTCGCTTGCTTCTTTTATGACTTTCGCAAAGCCTTCCGCAGTCGTCTTTTTATCAGTCTTATCTTCAATATCCTCGCTTGTCGGGCCGAGAAGCAGATTCCCGTCCACCGTCGGGGAAACGAGAATTCCTTTTCCCATTTTTGAAGGAGTTCTGAAAACAGTTGTCCTGAGCATCGAACCGCATTCCTTATCAAGAAGGATATATTCACCGCGGCGCGGCTTTATCTCAAAGGAATCATCCCCTGCCATTTTTGCAATCTTATCCGAAAAAATGCCTGCGGCATTTATTATAAATTTCGCTCTTATGCTTTCATTGCCCGAATGGATTTCCCAGAAGCCTTCCTTCTTCTCAATTCCCGAAACCTCAAAATTGAGCCTCAGCTCCGCGCCGTTATCCATCGCATTTCCGATTGCGGCGATTGCAAGCTCATAAGGGCAGATTATAGCACCTGTCGGCGCATAAAGCGCGCAGATAACGTTTTTCGAAAGCTTCGGCTCGAGCTGCCAAAGCTCTGCGCCCTCAATTATGCGAAGCTCACGCACTCCATTTGCGTTTCCGCGCGCGAGAAGCTCCGAAAGAGTCTTCCTGTCCTCCTCGTCAAAGCCGATGACGAGAGAGCCATTGCGGCTGTATTTGACTCCGAGCTCCTTTGCCGTCTGCTCCATCATCTCCGAGCCGAGGACATTGAAGCGCGCCTTGAGACTTTTCTCCTTTGCATCGAAGCCCGCATGAACTATTGCGGAATTTGCGCGGGTCGAGCCCATCGCGACATCATTTTCCTTTTCGAGGACGCATATTCTTATATCATATGCCGAAAGCCTTCTCGCAATCAGCGAGCCGACGACGCCCGCTCCGATAATCGCAACATCAAACATAATTTTTACCTCCAAAAAGCATAAAAAGACGCACCAAAACAAAGGCACAATTCTTATGCCCTTGTTTTGATACGTCTCCAAATCTCTGTATCGCAATATATTATACTGCAAATTTTCCTTCGAGTCAATATTTTTCCGTCATTTTCCGGCATTTTTGTCTTCTTGACTTAACATTTTATATTTGATATAATAAATCGATTTTTAAATTAAATCCCGAGGTTTTTTTGATGACGTTTCTCCCCTTTTTTCTTGAAAATATAATACTCGGCATCGGGCTCTCAGCGGATGCCTTTTCCATATCGGTTGCGGGCGGACTTGCAGAACCGAAAATGAGGTTTCCGAAAGCAGCTCTTATTGCAGCGATTTTCGCGATTCCGCAGTTTCTTATGCCGCTCATCGGCTGGACCTGCGTCCACACGGTTGCAGAGCATTTTCTTTTCTTTGAAAGGCTCATTCCCTGGATCGCGCTGATTCTGCTTTCTTATCTCGGAGGCAATATGCTTTTTTCGGGGATAAAAAACGCAAGCGACAGCGAGCCTTCCTCCGTAAATCCCGGAGCTCTTCTCATCACAGGAATTGCGACATCGGTGGATACGCTTTCCGTCGGCTTCACCATTCCGCATTACGTTTTTTCCGAAGCGCTCGGATGTGCATTTATAATCGGAGCAGTCACTTTTGCTCTCTGCCTCGCGGGAGTCTGTATCGGAAAGCAGTTCGGAAAGAGCCTTGCAAACAAGGCAGAAATCCTCGGAGGGGCAATTCTCATATTTATAGGTATTGAAATTTTTATCAGTTCTTTTTAAGAGGTCAGAATTATGGAATTCAAAGCTAAGATTATGGACGAAGCGGCAATCCGCCGTTCAATGGCTCGAATCACTCACGAAATCATAGAGAAAAACCGAGGTGCGGAGGGAATCTGCCTTCTCGGCATCAAGCGCCGCGGCATTCCGCTCGCAAAAATGCTCGGTGAGAATATTAAAAAATTCGAGGGTGTCGACGTTCCCATCGGTCACATCGACATAACGCATTACCGCGATGACAGGAGAGAGCCTGTCCCTGCCCCTGAGGCAGACGGTTGTGAAATCCCCTGCGATGTCAGCAACTATAACATCATAATCGTCGATGACGTTCTCTATACGGGGCGAACCGTCCGCGCCGCGATAGATTCGATATTCCGTTTCGGACGCCCGAAATCCATTCAGCTTGCCGTCCTCATCGACAGGGGTCACAGGGAACTCCCCATCCGCCCCGATTTCGTCGGCAAAAATATCCCAACCTCAAAGAGCGAGCTCGTTTCCGTCCTTCTCGACGAGGTCGACGGAGAATGCGGCGTTTGCCTTTATAATGTCTGATAAACACCGTAATATAACACACCGCAGTATCATTTGCGATACTGCGGTGTTGTTTTTATTATTTTGAATAGTAGTTTATGAGGCAGCCGGCGAGAATAATATCGCGTTCTTCGCGCGTCAGTGCGGGAAGTCGGAGAGTTATTTCCTTCTTCTCACCATTCTTTATGAGGGAAGCCTTGACCTCCTCCGCATCTCCAAGGAGGATTTCGCGGATACCTTCGATATAGATAAGGTCACCTGCTTCGACTCCGCTGTTATCTGCATCATCGAGGATGAACGGAAGCATTCCCCAGTTGACGACATTGGAGCGATAGCGCTTTGTCGCATATTCTCTTGCGATATTTGCAACGCCTCCGAGAACTCTCTGGCAGGATGCCGCCTGCTCACGCGCGGAGCCATCACCCGGCTTGAGCGCGAAGACGCAGGTTCCGACCGATGTCTTCGAAAGATCGAGACCTTCGATTCCGAAGGACGCAAGAGCATCTGCCGCACCCTCGCGGCGGGCAAGCTCCGAAGCATAGACATTCTTTGCGCGTCCGACATATTCGGGGTCCTTTCTCGAAAGAGCGAAGGATGCAAGCTTTATCGGATTGGAGCGATAGGACGAGGTCTCACCCGAGGGAATGAGCTCATCCGTCGTCGTTACGGGATCATATATCGCACTTGCAACGGAGATGAGGAGATTATCCGTCATACCTATCATTTCGGGCCAGTCTGCAATATTGGGTCCGAACTTAAGTTCTTCCTCCGGCTTCGGATTTCCTACGCCATAGTATATTCTGCTCTTATATGGAGTTGCATCATATGCATACTTTTCATCCTGCGGATCCTGCGGGATATTATCAAGCTCAAATGCCGATGTGAGCTTTCCGCCGTTTGCCGCCGTTGCCGCGATGGAACGCGCATCCATGAGCGCAACATAGGAAATCTGACCGTCACCCGGCTTTGATCCTTCGCGGTTCGGGAAGTTTCTCGTCGCGTGGCGGATGGAGAGAGCTCCGTTTGCCGGAACATCGCCTGCACCGAAGCACGGACCGCAGAAGCAGGAACGGATGCTGACGCCTGCCGCCGTGAGGTCTGCAAGAGTTCCGTCACGCATGAGCTCCATGGACATCGGAGTGCTTGCGGGATAGACGGAGAGCCAGAATGCGCCGTCGCCCGTCGTGGTATTTTTCAATATATCGCGCACTCTGTGAATATTCTGGAAAAGGCCGCCGGAGCAACCGCCGACAAAGCCCTGATCGACATAGAGCTCACCATTTTTGATCTTATTGAGAAGCGAAACCTTCTTATCGTCAATTCCAAGCATTTCCTTCGCATCGCGGTCGCACTGCGCAAGAATATCGGAGAGATTTCCCTTGAGCTCGGAAATCCTGAATGCATTCGACGGATGGAACGGAAGCGCAATCATCGGCTCGACCTTCGAGAGATCGACGACTACTGCGCAATCATAATATGCGCCCGATTCGGGATGGAGCGGCTTATAATCCTCGGGTCTGCCGTGAACCGTGAGGAAATCGCAGGTTGTCTTATCCGTCTCCCAGATTGAGGAGAGACAGGATGTTTCCGTCGTCATAACATCGATGCCGTTTCGGAAATCCATGCTGAGGTTTGCGATACCGGGGCCGACAAACTCCATGATCTTATTCTTGACGGCACCGTCCTTAAACACTGCGCCGATTATTGCGATCGCAATATCCTGCGGGCCGACACCGGGGCGCGGAGCGCCTTCGAGATATACGCAGACGACCTCGGGATACGCGATATTATATGTCTTTGAAAGAAGCTGACGCGCAAGCTCAGGGCCACCCTCACCGATGGAGATAGCACCGAGTGCACCGTAGCGCGTGTGCGAATCGGAGGCGAGAATCATCTTGCCGCAGCCTGCATATCTCTCGCGCATATACTGATGGATAACCGCCTGATGCGCGGGGACAAACTCACCGCCGTATTTCTTTGCGGCGGAAAGCCCGAATATATGGTCATCCTCGTTGATCGTTCCGCCTACGGCACAGAGGCTGTTGTGGCAGTTCGTGAGGACATAGGGAAGCGGGAATTTCTCAAGACCCGAAGCACGGGCTGTCTGAATAATTCCGACATAGGTTATGTCGTGAGACGCCATGGCATCAAACTTAATTTTGAGATAATCCATCGACTCAGCAGTGTTATGAGCCTCGAGGATGGAATATGCCATTGTTTTTTTCTTTGCTTCGCTCGGAGCTGCAAGGCCGAGCACGCTTGCATCCTGCATTGAAAGCAGGCAACCGTCTTTCAGATAGACGCCTTTTTTTATTACTGAAACCATTTCAAACATCCTTTCTTTTGTTTAATTATAGACCAAACCTCTTCCAAAATCAAGTAATTTTCAAACATTGTAATCTAACCGAAACAACCTTTTGTTAAATTTTATCCGCCACCGTGTTTAGACATTTTTTCACAAGGAGAAGCGGCTAAAATATATCAAAAGGCGGTGAGCGATGTGTGGTAAAAACTGTTTATATCGATGTTCTTTTCCTTATCAATCTGATAATCAATTATCTTATTCTTTTCTGCACGGCACATATATGCTCGGTGAGGATAAGAAGATGGCGTTTTGCCCTCTCCGCCGCACTCGGAGCTGCATATGCCGTTCTCGCCTTTATTTTTCCCCTGTTCACGTCTTCCCTCGCAAAGCTTTCCGTTTCACTGCTTATGGTGCTCATCGCATTCGGAAAGGAAAATTTTCTGCGGAGATTTTTCATTTTCCTTTTTGCAACGCTTGCCTTCGGAGGCGCGGTCTTCGCGCTCACTTTTCTTCTCCGCTCTGATTTTATCGAAATGACAGGCGGCGTTTACTACATACACACCTCGATCTCCACTCTCCTCTTTTCAACCTTATTCGCATTTCTTCTGCTCTCACTCATATTCAGGCGTCGGATTTCGGATACTCCCGAAAAAATCAGCAAGCTGAAAATCTTCTCGGGTGAACGCGAGATCTCTCTTCTTGCGCTGCGGGATACCGGTAACTCGCTTCGCACATCCGAAAACGCGCCTGTTGTCGTATGCAATTTCGAACCGGTCAGAAAATTATTTTCCGATGACATAGTGAAAATTCTTGCCACTTCCCCACCGCAAGGCTTTCCTCTGCTTCTTGACAAGCTCTCCGAGTTTGGAAAATTCTCGCTTATTCCCATAAGCTCTGTCGGCGCAGAGTTTTCTCTTTTGCTTGCGTTTCATCCCGACAAAATCGAATTTGACGGCATTGCCGACAACGATGCGATCATAGCGATTTCGCCCACAAAAATATCGTGTGGCGAAAAATATTCCGCAATATATTAGGAGGATTTAAAATGAAATTGAAATTTGCTATCTCAAGGCTCCTTGTGAAGCTCGGTCTTCTCCCCGAAAGCGTGATACACTATATCTGCGGCAGTGACAGTCTTCCGCCTCCGCTTTCCGCGGACGAGGAAGAGTATCTTATGGCGCGACTTGACACAGATTCCGAAAATGTCAGGCGCACTCTCTGCGAGCACAATTTAAGACTCGTTGTCTATATCGCGAAGCGGTTTGAGAATACGGGTGTCGGGCTTGAGGACCTCATCTCGATCGGCACGATAGGGCTCATCAAAGCCATAAACACCTACCGCCCCGAAAAGAATATAAAGCTTGCGACATACGCATCAAGATGCATCGAAAACGAAATCCTGATGCATCTTCGCAAAAGCGCGGCACAGAAAAGCGAAATCTCATTTGATGAGCCGCTCAACACGGATTGGGACGGAAACGAGCTTCTTCTCTCCGACATTCTCGGAACGGAGCCCGACAGCGTCATCCGTCCGATTGAGGACGAAACAGACCGCGAGCTTCTGCGCGGCGCGCTCAACCTTCTCTCGGACAAGGAGCAGAAGATAATAAAAATGCGCTTTGGTCTTTGCGGCGAGGCGGAGCGCACACAAAAGGAGGTTGCCGATATTCTCGGCATCTCGCAATCCTACATATCGCGACTTGAAAAGAAGATTATCCTCCGCCTGAAATCTGAAATTATGAGGTTTCTCTGATTGACAAACGAAGCATTTTGTGGTATACTCCAAGCCACAGGGGAAACGTTTCTCCTGATATTGAAAAAGGAAGGAGAAATGCAGCTGTGGCGGAAAAACGCGCATCGGTCAAGGATATCGCCGCAAGGCTTCATATTTCTCTTTCAACAGTGCATAAGGCACTGACGGGGAAACCCGGCGTCAGCGAAGCAAGGCGGGCGCAGGTACTTGCCGTTGCCGAGGATCTCGGCTATGTCGTCAACACGGCGGCGCAATCGCTTGCGAGGAAGAGCTTTGATCTCGCAATAATTCTTCCGCGAGGCTGGCAGGAATTTTTCTCCGAGCTCAAGCGCGGAATGGAAAAAGAAATTGCCTCGCTTTCGGAATACAAGGTCAACGGCTTTTTCTTCTTCATAACCGAAGAAAGCACAACGGATGAGCTATGCAGGCAGATAAAAGACATATCCGCCGATCTCATTCTCGTCTGTTCATCGAGCGTCCGGCTCAGCAAAACCGTTCTTGCCGCGACGGAAAAGCTCGGTCTTCCCGTTTTCCGCGCAGGCGGCGGCGTTGACAATCCAAACAGTATATGCGATATAACGGTTGATGCGCCGCTTTCCGGAAGGCTTGCCGCGGACTTTTTTTCGTGCTCCGTTGCCTCCCCGATTCATGCGGCAGTATTTACGGGCTCGCTCGGAATCGCAATACATAAAGCGAAGGTTGAAAGCTTTTCGGAAAGAATCATCTCCTATGGAGGAAAAATGCCGGCGGTATGCGAGACGGATGACGATGAGGATATTGCATACGCAAAAATCAAGAATCTTTTCGCCTCTCATCCCGAGACGAACTGCATATACATAAGCACCTCTACCTCAAAATCCGTCTGCCGGTATATCAACGAAAACGGTCTTTGCGGCAAGGTCAGGGTATGCGGAACGGACGTCTACGACGAGCTCTGCGAAAATATGAAAAGCGGAGTTATGCAGGCAACGATTTATCAGAACCAGGAAAAGGTCGGGCGATATGCAATCCGCGCGGCATATGAATACCTTTATGCCAAAAGCAGCTACGGCGGTCTGGCGTCAGAGCAGGAGCGGAACATACTGATATCTCCGAAGCTTCTTCTGCGCGCCAATATAGAATAGGTAATAATTTATTATATAAAGAAAAGGAAAGGTGGGTTAATAATGAGACTCAAGGACAAGGTTGCCGTCATAACCGGTGGAGCGGCAGGTATCGGTGAGGCGGGCACTCGCCGATTCTCCGAAGAGGGTGCATATGTCTTCATTCTCGATGTCAACGAGGCGGCAGGCAAAAAGCTTGAGAGCGAGCTTCCGAATGTCTGCTTTGTCAAGACGGATATTTCCGATGAAAGCTCCGTCAGGGCGGCATTCGAAAAGATTTCGGAAAAGTTTGACCGAATTGATGTTCTTTATAACAATGCATCGGTATTTCTTGGCGGACGCGACGGAATTCTCGGTGATGTTGAGGAAGGTATATGGAAAAAAGTTTTATCCATTAACCTCGACGGAATTTATCACTGCACAAAATTTGCCCTTCCCCTTATGAAGGAAAATGGTGGAGCAATAATCAACACGGCATCAAGCGCAGGTGTTGTCGGCATCCCGGGTTGCGCGGCATACACGGCGACAAAGGGCGCGACGGTCACTCTCACGCGCGGACTTGCGGTTGACTACGGCAAATACAACATCCGCACAAACTGCATCGCACCCGCGGCGATCGAAACAGAGATGGTCAAGGAGAGTAACCTCAATGACCCGAATTTTGACAATGAATTTTTCCTCAAGCAGATCACTCCGCTCAGGCGCTGGGGTAAGCCCGAGGACGTTGCAAACCTTGCAGTCTTCCTCGCATCCGATGACGCAAGCTACTTGAACGGCGTCATCATCCCCTGTGACGGTGGAATAACTATTAACGGAACAGTAAACAGAGAGGCATAAAGGAGAGATAAAGTTATGGGCAAGAAAGAACTGCAATGCAGACAGAATTTAAAAACCATGATTATAATGCGCGAATTCGAGCGCGTTATAAAAGACCTCGCAAATGAAGGCTTCGTTGACGGAGCTGTTCATTGCTACACGGGTGAGGAGGCTTGCGCTCTCGGCGTCTGCCTCAACCTCAACGATGACGATTATGTATTTTCCACTCACCGTGGCCACGGTCACGCTATCGCAAAGGGACTTGACCTCAAGAAAATCTTTGCGGAGCTTATGGGCAAGGCAAGCGGTGTTTCAAACGGCTACGGCGGCTCAATGCACCTTTTCAATCCGAAGCTCGGATTTATGGGCGGCAACGGAATCGTCGGCGGCGGCGTTCCCGTTTCCATCGGCACGGCTTATGCTTCAAAATACTTAAACGACGGAAAAGTTACCGTCTGCTTCTTCTCGGAGGGTGCTTCAAACGAGGGCTGGTGCCACGAGGCAATGAATATGGCATCGCTCTGGAAGCTTCCGATAATCTTTGCCTGCGAAAACAACCTTTTTGCGGCAACAACTCCGTCATATAAAACACTCGCAAATCCCGATATCTATGAGCGCGCAAAGGCATATGATATGGTCGGTGTGAAGTGCGACGGAAATGACCTTGACGATTGCATCAAGACCGTCAAGAAAGCCGTTGACCGCGCACGCAAGGGCGAAGGTCCGACTCTTATTGAGTTCAAGACATACCGCGTTGAGGGTCATTGCCGCGTTATCCGCGACCTTGAAATCTTCCGCCCGAAGGATGTCGTTCAGTGGTGGGCAGACCACGACCCGATCAAGGTTTATTCAGAACGCCTCATTGAAAAGGGCATCATAGACGAAAACGAGCTTTCGGTAATCGCAAAGGAAGTTGAAGAGGAAATCAACGAAGCAATTCAGTTCGGTAAGGATGCTCCGCTTCCGGACAAGGAAGAATTCCTTAAGAAAATCAGTGAGAGGTATGCGATATGAGAAAATTACATATGCTTGATGCAGTCAATGCTGCAATACACGAAGAAATGGCACGCGATGACAAAGTTTTCGTTATCGCAGAGGACGTTGGTGAATATGGCGGCGTCTGGAACGCAACACGCGGTCTTTATGAAAAATACGGTGCTATCCGCGCTATGGATACGCCTATCTCCGAAGCAGGCTTCACGGGTCTTTGCGTAGGTGCGGCAATGGCAGGTCTCCGCCCCGTTACGGAAATTATGTATATGGACTTCATAACGGCTTGTATGGACCAGCTCGTCAACCAGGCGGCAAAGGCAGACCTTATGTCAGGCTGGCAGATGGAGCTTCCGATAACGCTCCGCGCGCAGTACGGCTCGGGCTCCCGCGAGGCGGCGCAACACTCGCAGAGTCTTGAGGGTTGGTTCTGCCAGACTCCCGGATTCAAGGTCATCATCCCGTCAAACGCATACGATGCAATGGGTCTTCTCAAGAGCGCGATCCGCGATAACACACCCTGCATCTTTATGGAAAACAGAAACCTCTATTATGATGTAATCGAGCTTCCCGATGAGGAATATACAATTCCGCTCGGCAAAGCAAACGTTATGCAGGAAGGCAATGATCTCACAATCGTCACCTACGGTATGGGTGTTCCCGTATGTCAGGAAGCTATCAAGAAGATGCCGAATGCATCCGTTGAGCTCATTGACCTCCGCACGATCGTTCCGCTTGATTTTGAGGCAATTCTCAATTCCGTCAAGAAGACGGGCAGACTCCTCATTGTCCACGAAGCAACTCCGGGCTTCTCGGTCGGTTCGGAAATCGTCCGCCGCGTTGTCGAAGAAGGCTTTGACTATCTCGATGCAGAGCCGCTTGTCTACGGTAACCTCAGAACGGCAATGCCGTTTGCAGGAAATCTCGAAGATGCAGTTCTCATCAACCCCGACGGTGTTGTTGAGAAGATGAAATATCTCCTCACGGGAATCGCTTAAATAACGACAAAAAATGAGTTGTGGCGTTTTGCCACAACTCATTTTTTATTTATTTGATTCAGTCTTCCGCGCCGCTTCCGCCGACATTACCCGTCGCTCCACCGCCTGTGATTACGCCTCCGCTTGTCATAATGACATCGTTTGCAGAAATTTCAATCATCTGCATTTTTGGTGCTTCATACTTCATTTTTTATTTTCTCCTTTCCTCATTTTCAATTATTTCCAAAATAGTCGTCCCGATATGCCTTGACAGCCTCGTACATTGCCACCATATCCTGATAGACCGTTTTTTCCTTTTCACCGAAGTTGCCCGATGTATCCT
>JAZSHZ010000076.1:0-7592 GCA_045533555.1 Eubacteriales bacterium | reverse complement strand
GATAAAATAAGTTTTTAAGTTAATTACTTAAGAAGAGCAGCGCTTGCCGGCTCGATGTAGAGCGTTGCAGCATCATGTGTGCGGAGGATTGTTGCCGGGCACTTCTCGTTGATCTCTGCGTTGTTGATTGTGTCATGAACAGCCTGTGCCTTTGTCTCAGCCGGAACCATGCAGAAGACATACTTCGGACGCATAAGAGCCGGAACAGTGAGAGAAAGAGCATGTGTCGGGACGTCATCGAGCTTTGCGAAGCATCCGTCGTTAACCTGCTGCTGACGGCATACGAGGTCGAGCTGAACAACCTTAACAAGCTTCGGATCGTTGAAATCTGCAACAGGAGGATCGTTGAATGCGATGTGTCCGTTCTCGCCGATACCCATGCAGACGATGTCTGTCGGGTTCTCTTCGAGAAGCTTGGAGTAACGTGCGCACTCTGCTTCCGGATCTGCTGCGGAGCAATCGAGGTAGTTTACAGACTTGAACGGAACCTGACCGAAGAGTCTGTCGCGGAGGAAGTTGCCAAAGCCCTGCGGTGCATCAGCAGAAAGGCCGATATACTCATCCATATGGAATGCGTTGATACGGCTGAAGTCGATGCTCTTGTCGTTCTTGAGAGTCTCGAGGAACTCATTCTGGGACGGAGCAGCAGCGAAGATCATGTTGATCTCATCCTTCTCTGCAAGAAGAGCCTTGATTGCAGCAGCTGTGTCAGCAGCAGCAACAGCACCGAGCTCTGCGCGGGATTCGCAAACTTTGACATTAAGTTTGTCAGCTTTCATTTCTTTAATCATTTTGATTCAACTCCTAATTATTTTATAAGTCGTCCTTACTATTTTATAATTATATCGCATAATTGTCAAGTGCAAAAAAACATTTAATCATTGCTTCATACTTTATGCAAGTGTCTCATCCGGACCGATATTGAACACACGGCGGAAAAATCTGTTTATCGAAACCGCGAATTCATATGATTCAAAGACACTGTGTACATCCCACTCAATTTCACAGGCGCGGGCAAAAAGCTTTTTGCTTTTTTCGATTGCCCCGCGCTTATCCCCGCTCGCCGCGGCAATAAGCATATCTGCATACGGCGCAAGAAGCTTCGAATGCGACATAAGATATTCCCACGAACATCTGATATTTCCTTCAGTCGCCGCAACATTTTCTTCTATGACCGGTATAAATTCCCGAACGAAAAACTCAATCTTCTTATAGCTTGCAACCGCATCTTCGGATTTTTCTCCCAATTCGCCACGCATAAACGGCGGCACAAAAAGCTCTGAAAGAGTTTTGAGATATTCTCTCGCTTTCTCGCCGTCTTTTCCGAAGGCAGAAGCGAAATATTTTTTTGCTTCCGTTTCGAAATCGCCCGACTTATTCCAAAGACCTCGCGCCATCATTTCCATAGGAAGCCCCGTCGGCAGAGACGCGCGCTGAAGCTGGCAGCTTATGAAGCCATTGAGACCGATTTTGTCAAGCCCGCTGACATCGCCATGCATAACCTCGGCACATCTGTAGTAACCCGGGTCATAAACGTGGTCCCACATAAGATGATAATCAAAATCGACGCTGTCGCCGTGGAATTTTTCCTGCCACGAACGAAGATATGCAACGTTTTCCTCGACGCGCGACGGAAGCTGAAGCTTATTTCTGACATACGGAGCAAGCTCAACCTTTTCTTTTTCGTCAAAATCCGTGAAGCACTTCGTATACGAGCGCGTTATCGGAGCGAACATCATAAGGAAACGGTCAGGATTCTTTATCTCACCTTCCTTGAAAACCCAGAGCAGATCGAGATACATAAGGAAGACAACTTTCGTCTTAACACCTGCCGCCGTGAGCTTTCTGTCGATATCATTGAGAATCATAACATAGTAGTCAGAGGGCATTTTCTTTTTGCATTCTTCGCATTCGCAGTTGTTGTTAGCTCCATCCGCAAGCCAGACATGGACATAATCCGCCTCCGGATGCGCAACGCAATATTCAAGCACAGCATCACTCATAAGCTCACGAACCTCAGGATTTGAATAGCAAAGACTCGTATTGAGCGGAACCCCTCCCCAGAGCTCGCGTTTTCCGTTTACAAGCGCAAGCTTTTCTCTTATCTCATCGGGGAGATCATCCTCAACCTTATCCCAACCAAGACCGCGGATTCCAAAAGGCTCGCAGGTCCAGCCGTGGCCGACCGTGTGATACATAAGACCACGAAGTGCTATCTCCTCCTCGATGCGGCGCATAATTGCAGCAACGTCCTCATATGTTATTCCTTCAGGTTCCAGATTCGGGTTGTCTATATGGTTGTACCAACGGTCAAAGAAAGTGAACGGAACACGGAACTGTATGTAATATCCGTTCATCGAAGCTTTCGGAATCCAGTCTATAACGTTGCGAACATGCTCATAACTGACCGATCCCTCAATACAGACCGCGCGATGGCGGTATGATGCAGCTTCGCAGATATTGATTTCATATTCAGCCGGAAGAGCCGCAGGAATTATCTCCCCGTCATCTCCCGGGCGCACCCAATCATAGCCGAGTTCTTTCAGGAATCTGTAGACCGCGATAAGCACCGAACGCGGATTTGTTCCCGTTATGACTCCCACGCCGTTCTTTACATTAATATATATACCGTCGTCGAGTTCTCTCTCCGAAACCTTAGGAAGCTTTTTCTCAAAAGCGGCATCAATGCCCACCCAGATCTTATTCCCTTCTTCCGAAAAGCTCTTTTCGGAGCATTCCTTTATAAGCAGATTCTTCTCTGCCGCTCTGAGATAGCGGCAAAGCTCTGAGAACGCAAACTTAACCGTCTCGTCATTTCCTATTCTTGCGATATCCAAATGCATTTTCTTACCTCCGCTCCGCTTATGGGTTTAACCAGAAACGTTTCATCAAATCTCTTTCCAAGCTCGTTTTTTGCAGCTTTTGCATTTTTTTCCTTATCAAATATCCCGAATACCGCGCTTCCGCTTCCCGTCATTGCCGCAGCGAGCGCGCCATGGCTCCTGAGAAGTCTTTTTATCGTCGATATCTCTGAAATTTCGCCGGATACAACCGGCTCAAAAACATTATAGACATTATCGCAAACGCCATAGATATTACCCGCTTCTATCGCAGATACCATCGCTTCCGTGTCGGGGTGCTTCAATATCGGATGGCTGTCAATTTCCGTAAACACCGCTTTTGTCGACATACCCTTCCACGGTTTTGAGATTACTATATGGCAATCGGGCATCAGAGGTATTTCCTCCATAGCTTCGCCTTTCGCCCTGGCTATGCGAGTTCCTCCCATAAGGCAGAAAGGAATATCCGAACCGACCTTTATACCTATATCGCAGAGTTTCTCATCGGAAAGCCCCGCACCGCAAAGCTCATTGAGAAGCCTCAAGACTGCCGCGCCGTCCGCACTGCCTCCCGCAAGACCCGCACTCGAAGGAATCCTTTTTTCCACAGCAATATGTATTCCACCGCAATCTATACCCGTCGCCTCACAAAACGCCTTTGACGCCTTGACGACGATGTTTCTGTCATCATTCGGTATATGGCGCACGTTTGATATCGCCGTTATACCATCGCCCGTTCCTATTCTTACCGCGACAGAATCACAAAGCGAGACGCTCTGCATTATCATTTCAAGATCGTGATAGCCGTCATCGCGTCTGGAGAGCACATCCAATATCAGGTTAAGCTTTGCATAGCCTCTTGCAAATCCGTATTTCATAACAAAGCTCACTCTCCTTTGTTTTTTCCGCCGATTCTTATCGCCACTATCGGACACATTTCCTGGCAACAATAGCAACGTATGCATTTTTTTCTGTTTATCTTCGCCTTTCCTTCGGAGATCAGAATTGTTTCCTCCGGACATGCTTTTGCGCATTCACCGCAACCGACACACTTATCTTCGATAATTTCGGGATAGCTTGCAAAGAATTTATCGATATATCGTCTGACCGCACCCGGAATTATCACAAGTGATGTCTTCGGCTCGCGCTTATACGCAGGTTCAAAATCAGTTATGAAGTGCGAAAGCTCGTCCCCGATAAAAACAGGCTCCGAAACAAGGCCGCGTTTTTTCGCATTGATATGGACGGGAGATTTATTCTCATCAAACCCCATAACGCGCATCCCCGCAACATCGGCTGCATATGGGCTTGGCGACGCAATCAGGACACCTGCATATTTCGGTTTTCCTCCCGACGGCCCCGCGCCCTCCATTCCGTATACCCCGTCTATGATCGCAAAATCCGGTTTTACCGCTTCACATAAATCGACAAGCATCTCGCAGAAGCTTCTCTTTTCAGGAAAGCGACTGTGCATCACGGTTTTTAGTTTTCCAGGAATAACTCCGAAGAGATTTTTGACCGCACCGGTATAATATGCGAAGCTATGAGTCTTGAGTTTTGCCGCACTCACTATAAAGTCCGCCTGCTTTACAGGCGTTATCATCTGTGTCTTTTTAAGGCGAACGCCGTTCGGAATCGGGCATTCAAACGAGCTTATGTCGTAATTCAGCTCCGCGCCCGTCTCCTCAGCGACTTTTTTCATACCACTCGTCGCATAAAGCACGCGAAGCACATCTTCTGTGTATGCACCTCCGCAACTGTCAGCTATTATAACTTTACACCCCGCACCTATGAATTCACGCGCCAGCGCCTCAACAACGGACGGATGCGTCGTCACCGCTTTATCGGGAAGCGCAGCCATAAGGAGATTCACCTTTATCAGAACGCGCTTTCCTCCCGCAAGAGCAGCCGCACCGCCAAACGCATCAAGCGCACGCTTTACCGCAAGGGAAGTTTTTTCTTTTGAATAATCCTCACACGAAGCAAGAAAAACTTTATTTTTCACAAAACCACCTCTTTTAGAGAGATTCCACAAATTCTTCTATTCTTGCAAGAGCTCTCGCAATGTTCTTCATAGACGCCGCATAGCAACATCTGACAAAGCCTTCGCCGCTCTCACCGAATGCATTTCCCGGAATTACGGCGACGTTTTTCTCTTTCAAAAGGCGCATACAGAATTCATCGGAGGAAAGCCCCGTCTTCTTTATCGACGGGAACATATAGAACGCGCCGTCCGGCATCGTACACTCAAGTCCTATCGCATTGAACCTGTCACACATAAAAAGTCTTCTGCGGTTATATTCCTCGCGCATCGCTTCGATATCCGCATCGCCTTTCTCAAGCGCCTCGACCGCGGCGAACTGCGCCGTTGTCGGAGCGGACATTATCGCATATTGGTGAACACGCGTCATAACTCCGATTATCTCGCGCGGACCGCAGGCATAGCCGAGTCTCCATCCCGTCATCGCATAGGATTTTGAAAAGCCGTTGACAACTATGCATCTTTCCTGCATTCCTTCAACCGACGCTATGGAGACATGCTTGCCGCCATATGTCAGCTCCGAATAAATCTCATCGGAGATAACGAGAATGTCATGCTTTCTTATGACTTCTGCAAGCGCGCGCAACTCAGATTTTCCGAGAATTGCGCCCGTCGGATTATTCGGATAAGGAAGAACCAGAAGCTTCGTCTTCGGGGTTATTGCCCGCTCGAGCATTTCGGGAGTTAGCTTGAACCCATCCTCCGCACAGGTCGCGACCGTGACGGGAACGCCGCCTGCAAGAGACGCAATCGGCCCATAACAGACAAAGGAAGGCTCGGGAATTATCACCTCATCGCCCGGATCGATAAGCGCACGGAAGCAAAGGTCGATCGCTTCACTCCCGCCGACAGTTACAACTATTTCATTTTCAGGCGCATATGAAAGATTGAAGGATCTTTTCATATAATCCGAAATTGCGCGGCGGAGCTCGCTTGTCCCCGCATTGGGTGTATAATAAGTATAGCCTCGTTCAAGCGATGCAATTCCCGCATCTCTTATGTGCCACGGCGTGACGAAATCAGGCTCACCGATACCGAGTGATATAACATCACTGCTTCCATCGAGAAGCTCAAAAAATCTCCTTATCCCGGATGGTTTCAAGTTGCTTGCGCAGGATGATAATTTAGTTTTATAGTCCATCTCTGTCACCTTCTAAAACGCGCAACCGCGTTCCTGCGCCTTTCTTGTGTTTGTGTATATGACGCCCTTGTCCTTGAATTTTTTAAGAACAAAATGAGTCGCCGTGCTCGTCACATATTCAAGCGGTGCAATCTTCTCCGAAACGAAAAGCGCAACCTCGCGAAGCGATTTTCCCGACACCGTCACTGCGATATCATATGTGCCCGACATGAGATAGACGCTGTCTACCTCGTCATACTGGCTCATGCGCTCGGCAATTCTCTCAAATCCGAGTCCGTGCTGAGGAACGACCTTTATCTCTATAAGAGCAGTAACGCCGTCATCGTTCATCTTATCCCAGTCGATAAGAGTCTTATATCCGACTATTATCTCCTTATCCTCGAGCTCCGCTATCGCGGCGGCGACATCCTCCACCTTCATTCCGAGAGAAATCGCGATCTGTTCTTTCGACATTTTCGCATCTTTTTCGAGCAAGTCCAAAATAGCCTTTTTCAACTTTACCACTCCTTTTCAAAAATATAATAAAAGTATTATACTAAAATATTTTTTTTGTTTCAATAGCTTTTATATATTTTGCAAGCCTTGCAAAATATATTATTATGGTATAGAATATATATAACTTTACCCGAAAGGAGCGTGGAATAATTTGAACAAAAAAGAATGGCCGATGCTTTTGTTTCCAATTTCAGTTTTTGCCATGATCGCGCTGATACTCATTCTTCTTTTCGTTCCCGATATGTCTACCACGCTTATAAACACGGTTCCCGAATATCCGCCCGAACTCGGAACGATCGATTCAAACGAAACGCTCATTTCCGATGCCGTCACCGTTGACCGCACAAATATAAGAAACCTTGTTGCCGCGATGAGGCGCCCTGCGGAATATTATTCAGAGACTCAGACCATTCTCTCTCATTCAAAAGGAAGCGCAACATACCTCCGCAAATGCTGGGTCAAGGGTCAGCTAACGAGAATAGATAATCTTACATCTTCCGGATCAGTCTCCGAGCGCCGCATCTACAGTGACAAATTCGTCTATATCTGGGCTCCGCCAAACCGCGCCTACCATAAATCCGCACGCGGTGATTTCCATCCCGATGATGACCGGATGATGATGCACTATGAGGACATCATAAATGCAAAGGACGAGGATATCGTCACAGCTCAGTTGACGGTATATGACGGCACATCCTGCATTTATGCCGAGATAAAAAGAGCCGAAAGCGGATATACCGAGAGATATTGGGTTTCCGTCTCGACGGGTCTTCTCATCTATGGGCAGACACTTGACAGAAACGGAAGTGTCATTTGCTCCGTCACCTCAACGCAGACGGATATTTCAACTCAGAGTACCGATCTTTTCATTCTCCCCGACGGAGAATATGTCACCGAATAAATTGCAAAATAAGCCCGAAGCAGAACTTCGGGCTTCAGCGTGTCGATAAACTTATCGACACGCTGAGAGATTGTCCAAAAGGGTGCAAGATTATTCAAACCGAACCCGAAGTAGTACGTTGGTACGTCGAGAGGTGAGGTTTGAACAAAACAAGCGGAAAACGCCTTGAAATTT
>JAZSHZ010000255.1:0-5780 GCA_045533555.1 Eubacteriales bacterium | reverse complement strand
CAGGACACAGAATTCTCCCAGTTTCTTGTGTCCTATTTTTTTCAAAAAATTTAATATGGCGACATAGCCAAGTGGTAAGGCATGGGTCTGCAAAACCCTGATTCCCCAGTTCAAATCTGGGTGGCGCCTCCAACAAGAAAGCACCTTTGTCTTTGTAGACAAAGGTGCTTTCTTTATACAATAAAAATCCTATCAAAAGATAGGATATTTTTGTGTTTTGTTCCACTCTTCGCGTGTGATGGCATAGACGTAACAGATGGTATTTGCGAAATCGGAATATTCTTTTGCCTTTTTCATACCTATCGCCACGGCGGTAGAGTAAGATGCAATGTTTGTATACTTCATATAAGAATAAATTATATCGTATCGCGTGTTATGAAAGAACCAATTCCGCACTGCACTCGCGGCTTCTTTTGCATATCCTTTTCTCCAATGCTTCTTATGAATATGATAACCTATCTCCGGAAGAATCTCTCCGTCGATGTTTTGCATGGTTATTCCGCAATCGCCGATAAACTTTCCTGTTTCCTTCAAGATAATAGCCCAAAGTCCGAAACCGTATTTCTTATAGTTATCTATATTACGATTTATCCAGTTTCGCGTTTTAGTCGCATCGAAAGGTGCAGGGTAATGCTTCATTGTTTCGGCATCGGATAGTATTTCGAAAAGTGCATTGAAATCTTCGGGAATATATTCTCTTAAAATGAGTCTGTCTGTTTCAATTATCATATCCCACCTCATGTTTTTTTTAGCAGATATTGAAGAAAGCATACGTTTTGTCAGAATCAGACTGCAAACATAACATGCAGATTTCGGATTTCAGGATCCTTGATTTTATCATTAACCGAATATGCATGGGCTTCAAGGCTTGTTGAAGCTGTTTTTGTAAGATTTTGTCTTTGTAATTCGGATATAATGCAAGACGAGATTTTTTCTATCATTTCTGCCTTAATCGTAGCTTCGGTTTCGGTATTTGAGCTTGAAATAAGATATTCCAGGTCGTCGCAAAGAGGGAAGAGAAGTTCAAGGTTTCTAAAAGCTCTGAAAATCCATTTATAATACGGTATATATTTTTTGTTGAGAAGAAAAATGACCTTCAGTGCTGCATTGGCAAATTCAATTGCGGAAAGCTGTGCTGCACCGCTTTCGTTTCTTTTGATGCATCTTGAATAATTATATTGGCCCGATTGAGCCATGATAAGGAGATTGCCTGCCAACTTCTTGAGTCTGACATCCTCCGGAAGATAGGAAAGCTTGTTGCGTATATTTGTCATAAGTCCGAAGTTGTCGGAAAAAAGCTTACCGTTGGTTGCTTCCAAAAGAAATTGCTCTGAAATGTAAAACCATTCGGTTGATGTCAGCTCGCCGTCTTTATTGCCTGTTTTTTCTTTGAAGAAGTTATTGATTCTTATTACTCCGTGTCTGTTTCCTCCAACCGGATTAAGTGCGTTTCTTTTAAAACCCAAAAACTCCTTTGGCAATTTCGAGTAAGCTCTTTCAAGCAGAAACTCATCTCTTGAAGAAACGAGGTCTTCATCGGGCAGGAATATGCAGAAGCCCGGTTCGAAATCGTGATCGCACGAGAATTCATCATCAAAACCCATGCATTCCGAGCCGCTTCCGCAAATGCCGGTGGCGATATATTGCTTGATATGAGAAAAACTTTCATCTATCATTTTTTTGCCGAATTCATTGTAGAATTTTTCAGCAAGCTCAAGACCTTTCATAAATTCTCGCAGCCCTTTCTTTAAGCTCATTTTCATAGGCGAAATATCCGTAATATCCGAATGTTGTTGCGCATTTTTCGCATACAAAAGCATAATATCCGTTTCTGTTTTCGTATTTGTCGAGGATAATGGTTGCCTTATCAAGCAAATCTTCTATATCCTTCTGGGCGTCTTCAAGTCCGAGCTCCGCTTCTTTTAAATTTGCAATGTTGAGATAAGTTATTGCAACCTCAAGCATACCGTCTTCGGAATTTTTCATTATAGAAACGGCTTGTTCATATAACTCGCTTGCTTTTCTGAAATCTTTTAAATCAACCAAAGCAAGCGCCATATTGTTATAAAGTCCGCCAAAACGTTTATCGCTTTTGGGAAGAGCTGCTTCATAGACGGAAAGTGCCTTTTCAAAAAGCGGTAAAGCGGCCTTGGGTTTGCCGAATGCTTTAAAAACCGTTGCGGCGTTAATGTAAGTAGTTCCGGCGCCGACATTGTTTTCTATTCCCATGTCGGATATCAATGAAAGCGCGTTTTCAACAGCAGTAATTGCATCGTGCTCTCTTTGTAGCTTCCTGTAAAGGCCGCAGAGCTCGTTTTGGAGCAGAAGCATGATTCTTTTGTTATCGCATTTTTTTGCTTCGTCAAGCCAATATAAAATATGCCTCTCGGCACCGATATAATCATTCTTGTTGAAAAAATCATCCAATTTAGATAAAATGCGCTCTGTGTCCATTATGGTTCACCTCTGTTTGTGGTATGAAGTAATTTTAACATATATTTATCATTGACGCAATCTTTTATATTTTGAAAAACAAGCAAAAAGTTGTTGCAATTACAAGGAAAATGTTGTATAATATTAAAGTAAAATTATTCGGGAGAATAACCCGATAAAACGGAGGTAAAAAAATGAAAAGAATAGTCTCGGTTATCTTGGCATTGACGATGCTTTTCGCAATGTCGGCTTGCACAGGCGGTGCAGGAACAAGCATGACGATGGGAACCGGCGGCACATCCGGTACATACTACGGTTACGGCGGCGTTCTCGGTCAGTATATCAAGAATAATGCAGGAATCAACGTAACAGTTGTTTCGACAGATGGCTCCAAGGCTAACATTCAGGGCATCGATGCCGGCAACTATCAGCTTGGCACGGTTCAGTCCGATGTTATGTCCTATGCATGGGAGGGAATGCGTTCCTTCGAGTCTGAAGGCGCAGTTGATTCCTTCCGCACGGTTGCAGGTCTCTACGCTGAAGCAGTTCAGCTGATAACAATGGATCCCGCAATCAAGAGCGTTGCAGACCTCAAGGGCAAGTCGGTCTCCATTGGTGCACCGGGCTCGGGCGTCTATTTCAACGCAATCGATGTTCTCGCGGCAGCAGGCCTCACTGAGAATGATATCAAGGCTCAGTATCAGTCCTTTGCAGATAGCGCAGATGCTCTTAAGGACGGCAAAATCGATGCAGCATTCATCGTTGCAGGTCCTCCCACACCGGCAATAACAGAGCTCTGCACGACAAACAGTGCATATCTCGTTCCAATCGACGGCGCAGTTGCTGATGCTCTTATGGCATCCTGCCCGTTCTACACAGTACACACGATTCCGGCAGGCACATATGCAGGTCAGGAAACTGATGTCAACACTGTAACGGTTAAGGCAACACTCATCGTAAATGCAGATGCATCCGAAGATGATGTATATAACCTTACTGCAGCAATCTTCGAAAATATCGAAGCAATCACAGCTGAAAATGCAAAGGGTTCCGAGCTTAGCATTGAGAACGCAACAAGCGGTATGACCGTTCCGTTCCATGCAGGCGCTGCAAAGTATTTTGCAGAAAAGGGCGTTGATGTAGCTGTTGGCTAAATCTGCCAAAATAAATATTGGCTGCGGTGAAATTCACCGCAGCCATTTTAGCGTATTATGTAAGGAGGTAATTCCGTGATTTTCGGAAAGAAAAAGGCGCCCGAGGCCACGCAACCGATGGACCTTGACGCCGTAATGAAAAAATTCGACAGAGAATCGAATACGCGAATCTGGGAAGGCGTGCCGAAGATTCTTGTAAACTGCATTCTCGCGATTTTTTCTCTGTTTTGTATTTATGTAACCTTGTTTGCAACATGGCTCGAAGAGCTTCGTTTGACAACTTTTGTTGCCTTCATCATACTTATCGGTTATCTCGTTTTCCCTGCAAAAAAAGGAAATCAGAAAGTGAACTATATGCCTTGGTATGATGTCTTGCTTATGGTTTGCGGAACTGGTTCGTTCCTGTATTTTGCGTTCAATGCATTGGCAATTATTCAGCAGGGTGCAAATTTTGAGTGGTATCAGATAGTTGTCGGCATAATCGGCATTATCTCGATTGCTGAGGTTTGCAGGCGCAGTGTCGGTCTTCCGATTGTCATTGTTGCGGCTTGTTTCCTTGTTTTGCGCTTATCTGGGGGCTTGCCAATCCGAGTATATGGAAAAGGATAAGCTATATCGTTCAGTATCTTTTTTATGGCAAAGAAGGAATCCTTTCGACTCCGATAAACGTCTGCTCAAAGTTTATCGTCGTCTTTATAATCTTCGGTGCATTTCTTGAAAGGACGGGAATTGCGGATTTCTTTATAAGCATTTCCAATTCCATCGTTGGCGGATTTTCGGGCGGTCCCGCGAAGGTTGCGGTTGTTGCAAGTGCTCTTGAGGGAATGGTTTCGGGCTCATCCGTTGCAAACACCGTCGGTTCGGGTTCAGTAACGATTCCGCTTATGAAAAAGACGGGATATAAGCCCGAATTTGCCGCAGCGGCAGAAGCGGCGGCTTCCACGGGTGGTCAGATAATGCCTCCGATTATGGGGGCAGCGGCATTCCTTATGGCTGATTATCTCGGTATGCCTTATAGCAAAGTTGTTGTTCTTGCAATCCTCCCGGCTATTCTTTATTTTGCGGGAATATTTATTGCAGTTCATCTCGAGGCAAAAAAGGAAGGTCTTCGTGGTCTTACGAGGGAGGAGATTCCCCGCTTGATTCCGCTTCTTAAGAAGATATATCTGATTGCTCCGCTTGTTCTTCTCATATACCTTGTAGGAACTGCTCAGAATTCCATCCAGTATGCCGCTGCGATAGCAATAGTTGTTGCGATAGTTGTAAGCCTCTTTAATAAAGAAAACAGAATTACTCCAAAGCGCATATGGGAAGCTCTTGCGGCGGGCGGTAAGGGAATGATAACCGTTGCGGCTGCTTGCGGCGTAGCAGGTATTATCGCAGGAACGATAACGATGACCGGTCTTGCAAACACCATTTTCAATGGAATCATTGCGCTTGCTGGAGATCAGATAATCATCGCATTGGTTTTAACGATGTTTTGTTGCATAGTTCTTGGAATGGGCGTTCCGACAACTGCAAACTATTGCATTATGGCGGCAACCTGCGCTCCCATTCTCGTTCGTATGGGTGTTCCCGATATCGCGGCTCATTTCTTCGTCTTCTATTTCGGAATCGTTGCTGACCTCACACCTCCGGTCGCTCTTGCGGCATATGCAGGCGCGGCGATTGCTCAGGCAAATCCGATGAAGACGGCGATTACGGCAACGAAGCTCGCAATCGGTGCATTTATCGTTCCTTATATCTTTGCTCTCAATCCCGCAATGTTATTTATTGATACAACGGCGATGGAGGTTGTCCTCATATGCATAACCTCGCTTGTCGGAATGTTCGGCGTTTCGTCCGCATTGCAGGGATACTTTATGTGTGATATGCCGTGGTATGTAAGGCTGATAAGCCTTTGCGGCGGATTGCTCCTCATTTATCCGGGAGTTGTAACAGATATTATCGGCCTCGTTCTCCTTGTAATAGCTTTAGTGTTCCAGATTGTTGAGAAAAAGAAACTGAAAAAGCTTGCATAAAATAAATAATCCGTTTGCCTGGGCAAACGGATTCAGCGTGTCGATAAACTTATCGACACGCTGAGAGATTGTCCAAAAGGGTGCAAGATTATTCAAACCGAACCCGAAGTAGTACGTTGGTACGTCGAGAGGTGAGGTTTGAACAAAACAAGCGGAAAACGCCTTGAAATTT
>JAZSHZ010000156.1:0-3991 GCA_045533555.1 Eubacteriales bacterium | reverse complement strand
ATATCGAGGCGCGATAAGATCCGAATAAATGCGTTCTGCAGGTGTGGCGGAAGAAATGTCGGGTGCAGAAATAAAAACTCCTTGGTTCAGGATATGCCCTTCTGAAGGAGGATGAATCAAGAGCTTTTTTATTGGACGCGGAAGCGGCAGAATATTGCAACTGAGACAATATGCAGAAGTAAGAACTTCGGAACCATATTTTCTTCCATCATAATGGAAGGAAAAGACCAGCTGCGGCGAAATGTGCTCGATATTACCTTCTGTGTATGCGGTGAGCTTTCTGCAAAGAGTGTCACTTCCACTGTTATATGTTTTGTCACCGCATAGAAGAGAGTACCAAAGCTTAGGTTCACTCTTTATGCATTGAGCACTGTTGATTCCTTGATAATACACCTGGATAATCAACTCGTTTTTGCCGTAGCTGCAATATTTGGATATATCCAAGGAATCATATATTTTATAGTTCGGGTAGTCATCATACTGTCCGCACTCTATAAAAAGCCCGTTTAAGAAAACTGCATATTCATCGGATGCACTAATGTTGAGAATTACATCTTTGCCGGAACAATCAAACTCCTGAAAAAATTCTGCATAAGTGTTTGTTACAGCAGTTGCATTGTCTGTCCAGATCCAGTTCAATGGAAAGCCTCCCTCGAATTTTTTTTTATTATATCATATTATCGGAGATATATCAAAAGAAAAGCGATTTTTATTTTGATAAGGCTGTTGTAATGAGAAGGAAAATTGTGTATAATATAAACTATACTTTTATCGGTCATTTCGAGGGAGGCATAAAGCGAATGAATATGACATACAAGGAAATTCTTCCCGGGGTTAAACTTCGTGTGATAGAAAGCTCTCGTTTTGAAACAAATTGCATCTCTGTGCAGTTTTTTTCAAAGATCAACGAGGAAAATGCGACGTATATGACGCTTGTTCCGCGCATTCTCAGAAGAGGAACGGCAAAGCACCCGGATATGGAATCGCCTGCTGCAGCGCCCGATGATTTCTACGGAGTCAGAATAGAGCCTGTTTCCAGAAAATACGGTGATGTTATGACGAGTGGTTTCATTTGCGATTTTGTTGATATGGAAGAGAAACTTCTGCCTGAGGTGAGAAAGCTTCTTGGAGAAATCATGTTTGATCCGAAGCTCAGCGACGGTGTATTTATTGAAGAATACACGGACGGTGAGAGAGTCAACCTCATTGATGAGATTAAATCTGAAATAAACAACAAAATGTCATATGCTCTTCGCCGTACAGTTGAAAATATGTTCGGGAACAGCCCTTATGCAGTGAACGAGCTCGGAACTGAGGAAATGGCAGAAAGTGTCAGCGTAAAGTCTGCATATAAGTTTTATAAAAGAATGATTTCCGAATCTCCGTGTGAGATATTTTTCTGCGGGAATTATTCTTATGAAGATGTTGAAAAAGAAATAATAAAGCTTTTTAGGATATGCCCCAGAGGAAAGATATTTGCGGTTAAATCGGAAAAGCCTGTATACATGGATATGAGCGAGGTTTGTGAAAGGCTTGATGTTGTCCAGGCAAGTCTTATAATAGGCTTCCGCACAGAAGAGAGTGATGTTTTTCTGTCGAAGCTTATGACGACGGTTCTTGGCGGCGGCACAAACTCAAAATTGTTTGAGAATGTCAGAGAGAAGGAATCTCTTTGCTACTCGACGGGGGCGATGTTTGATTCCTTTAAGAATACGATGTTTATGTATGCGGGAATCGACCCGAAAAATTCCGAAACCGCAAAAAGAGCAATGCTCCGTGAATTTGAGAATTGCGTTTGCGGAAATATAACCGAAGAAGAAATCAAGGATGCAAAAAAGGGTATGATAGACGATCTTCTGACAACGGAGGATTCGCTCTATGCAATGGAAGCATATTGGCTCCGTGCGACGCTTCTGGGAGATGAGCGTGAACCGCTTGAAATAGCATCTGAAATTAAGAGTAAGACATATGAGCAGATAGTATCCGCGGCAAAGCAACTTAAAATGTCTGCGACATATCTTCTGACAGGATTGGAGGCGAAAAGTGATGAAAGAAAATTGCTACCCGAGCTTTAATCAGAAAATGATTTCTCACACTTGCGGCAATGGGCTTCGGATATGTGTTTTTCCGAAACCGGGATTTCGCCGTTCATATGCGATGCTCGCTGTTAACTACGGCTCCATAGATATAAGCTTTGAGTCTGAGGGTGAGCGATATGTTTCACCACTCGGTGTTGCCCATTTTCTCGAACATAAAGTGTTCGAGCAACCGGATGGCGGTAATGCACTTCAGATATTCGCAAAGACAGGCGCATCTCCAAATGCATTCACGGGTAAAACAATGACGGCATACCATTTTTCCGGAACGGAGAAATTTATGCATAATCTCGAGATTCTTCTTGATTTTGTGACCTCGCCGTATTTCACGGATGAAAATGTTGCAAAGGAGCAGGGGATAATCGGACAGGAAATAAGCATGGTCAATGACCGACCGGGGTGGAGAGTTTATGAAAATCTTATGTCGTCGCTATATTCCGTCCATCCTGCAAAGGATTCCATCATAGGAACGGTTGAGAGTATAGGAAATATAACTCGAGATGTTTTGTTCAAGTGCTACAACACATTTTATGTGCCTTCCAACATGACGCTTTGTGTTGCGGGTGATGTTTCTGCTGAGAAAATAATCTCAACTGCAGAATCGATGCTTGCGGCAAAGAAGATTGTTCTTCCGGAGCGGGACTACGGCACAGAACTTGATTCTGTTGCCCGAAAATATATTGAAGAAAAAATGGAAACTCCGGTGCCGATTTTTGCAATCGGTGCAAAGTGTGCAATGAAGACCGATGGCGAAGCGGGAATGCGAAATCGCATAATAGCAGATCTCGCGGCGGATATTCTTGCGGGGCCGTCTTCATCTCTTTATGCGGGGCTCTATGGCAAAAACATCATAACTGCAGATTTTGATTCCGAGGCGATGATATTCCCGGGAAGTATTTCTCTTATGATATCCGGAGAAAGCAGAGAATGTGAGCGCGTTATGCAAGAAGTCAGAGCGGCGTGCGACGGTCTCGCTTCGGGAATTGATGCGGGATATTTCAACAGAATCAAAAAGGCAATGCTCGGAGTCAAGCTCCGCGCGCTCGATAAAGTAAAAACGCTTTGCCATGAACAGGCGGATGCCGTCTTTGGCGGATACGATTATCTCGATACGATCGAGGTTATGAACGAAATCGAGGCGGGCGAGGTTGCGGAGTTTATCGCGAAAGTATTCAAAGAAGAAAATATGGCGTTGTCCGTCGTCAGCGGTAAGTAGGTGGTGCGGATGAAAAACCATATTGCGTTTCCGGGACTGGGGATTGAACTCGATATAAATCGTGTCGCATTTGAAATATTTGACAAGCCGATATACTGGTATGCCATCATAATAGCCTCGGGATTTCTTCTTGCTGTATACTACGGAATGAAACGGAGCCGTGAATTCAATCTTGATGAGGACAAGATAACGGGGATGCTGATGGTGGCAGCTCCGCTTGCGATAGTCTGTGCGAGAATTTATTATGTGATCTTTGAATTTGACCAATATAAGGATGATCTTATAAGCGTGCTCTATATCTGGAACGGTGGCATAGCGATATACGGCGCGATAATCGGAGCTCTGCTCGGAGCTGTTATCTATTGCCGTTTCAAAAAAATGAAAATAAGAAATTTTCTCGATATCGGCGCGCTTGGTCTCATGATAGGTCAGTCGATCGGCAGATGGGGCAACTTCGTCAATGCGGAAGCATATGGCGGAGAAACGGCGCTTCTCTGGCGAATGGAGATATATGATGTGGCGGCTCGTGCAAGAATATGCGTTCATCCGACGTTTTTGTATGAATCTCTGTGGAATGCGCTTGGATTTGTGATTCTTCATTTCTATTCAAAAAAGCGCAAATTCAACGGCGAAATTTTCTGGCTGTATGTATTGTGGTACGGAACAGGCAGAAGTCGGA
>JAZSHZ010000121.1:0-10077 GCA_045533555.1 Eubacteriales bacterium | reverse complement strand
ACAATGCTCCGTTTTTTTGTAAATTGGTTTTGTGAAAATTTGAGACAGAACGACACATAGATCGTTCCCTATATATAAATTCTCCGCTTGTGTTCTTGTGCCTTTTTCGACAGTCTGAAAGCCGCAGAGATCTGCGGCTTTCCGTAAGAAAATGTTATTTGAGGGGAACGAGCCTGAGTGCATTGCCCGAATAGATTTTGTCGAGAACGCCCGGCTGAAGTCTCGGCGCGATGGAATTGAGGAATATCTGATGCTCGTTGTCGAAATAATCGCGTCCGTAGAGGACTCTGTCCTGGAATTCGTTGAGGAAATCGACGGCAAAATCGGGATCGCGCGAGAGCGCGTTGCAGCCGCTTCCCGCGGACATATCGCAATAGAGGTTCGGATATTTGCGGAGCATCTCGATGAGCTTGCCGCCCGGCTGAACCTTGCCCTTCGGATATGCATTCTTGTCATAGAGATCATCGCCTGAAATATGAGACCAGAAGCCCGGTGCGTGGCCGAGGAAGTTCGTCTCGGGGCATTTTGCGATTGCGCGCTCGAATGCGTCGATGCCGCCGCCGTACCAGTAGTTCGGGCGCGGATATTTCGAGCCGCGGTCAAATTCATAGTCGATATGGACGATGACGGGAAGACCCTTCTCACCGCAGAAGCGATACATGCGGATAGCATCCCAGTCATCGAGCATCATGCGGATCTTGAGCTCGCCATAGATTCTGACGTCATACATATCGATAGCCGAATTGAGGCGGTCGATAGCATCGGGGCGGCGCGGGTCGGGAGCATAGCCGAGAACGAAGCGCTCGGGTGCGCGCTCCTTATAGTTGAGGCAGCGCTCGAAGGGGATCGGGCCCCAGGGGCTGTAGTGGATCGGCGTGCGGCTGTCATAACTCGGGTCATATTCGCTCGTCGGAGCCTCCCAGGAAAGGAGCCATGTAATGTCAATGTTGTTCTCATCCATATTGGCGAGATATTTATCGAGGTTATATCCGCACCAGTCGGGATGGTTGTGGTCATCAATAATCATTTTATTTTCCTCCTCGTTTTTATGAAGAATACTTTAGGGAGATTGTATCATAAACTTTCAATATGAACAAGAAAAAATTTGACATTCGGCAAAAAAGGACATAAAACGAATAAAAAATGCAAAACGCGGAAATGAAAAATTATTGTCATCTCGACCATAGCGATAGCACTTCCCACTTTGTCATCTCGACTGAAGCGGTAGCGGAATGGAGAGATCTCAAAGAGATTTCTCGACTACGCTCGAAATGACAAGGTTAACCACAAACCCATGTAGGGGACGGCGATTTCGACGTCCTGCATACCCATATGCAAACACCCATTTTTTGTTAGTTTATAAATTAACAGATTAGTGTTTAGTTTTTAACGTATGTTGCAATTTTCGGCACTTTATAATATAATAAGTTCAAAATCGATATTTTTTTAAAGGTTAAAATATCGGAAATTTCAAGGAGGTATTTCCTTATGAACCCTTATTTCATAGTCCTCGCAGTCATCGTCCTTGCAATCGCGTATATTATGTTCAATTTTATGCGCATACGCAAAATGAACGAGGGCACACCCGAAATGGTTGAAATGGCCGCAATCATCAGAAGCGGTTCTTCAACGTTTATGAAAACAGAGTATAAGACGATCAGCATCGTTGTTCTCATCGTCGCGCTTGTTTTCTCGCTCTTCGTCGAAAAGACGAGCGGCGCGACATTCATCCTCGGCGCGTGCATGAGCTCTGTCGTCTGCGTTCTCGGAATGAGAAGCGCGACATATGCAAACGTCAGAACAGCGAACAAGGCGCGCGAATCGCTCTCCGTCGGCGAAACCGTCAAGGTTGCGCTCTGCGGCGGAAGCATATCCGGTCTCGCAGTTCAGGCGTTCGGAATGCTCGGCATCGTTGCCGTTCTCATCATCGGCGGAGGCGTTGATTTCGATGCAGTCGGAACGGGCTTCCTCGCAAATCTCGAATGCAATCCCTCCATCATGAGAATTTCCACATATTCGCTCGGATGTTCGCTCGTTGCAATGTTCAACCGCGTTGCCGGCGGTAACTATACGAAGGCCGCGGATATTTCCGCGGATATCCTCGCAAAGATCCGCCACGATATGCCCGAGGATGACAGCCGCGTTCCCAATGTCGTCGCGGACTTCATCGGCGACAACGTAAACGATATCGCGGGCAACTGCTCAGACCTTCTTGAAAGCTTCGTTGCAACGATGTCTGCGGCAATTATGATTGCGGCGGCAAACTTTGCAAAAACTCCCGAAATCTTCGAGATTGCAACGATTTATCCGATCCTTCTCGCAGGCGGCGGTCTTGTCGGATGCCTCCTCGGCCTCGGCTTTGCGGCAGTCCGCAAGATGGGCGATAATCCTTCTCGTGAGCTCAACCTCGCAACATGGATTTCCGCAGGTCTCACGGTCGTGCTCGGTCTCGTTCTTTCCTATGTTATGTTCAGTGGCGTTGAAGTTGAAGGCTTCAAGCTCGGATGGGTAAGTCCCTGGATTTCAAGCGTTCTCGGAATCATCTCCGGTATTGCAATCGGCTCCATAACGGAATACTACACAAGCTCGGATTTCAAGCCGACAAAGAAGCTTGCCGAGATGGCAAAGGATGGCGAAAGCTTCGTCATAACAAAGGGTGATGCAGTCGGTTCAAGAAGCTGCCTGCCCCCGATTCTTCTCATTGGCGTATCCCTCGTTGCATCCGGACTCATTTGCGGAACCTACGGCATTGCAATCGCAGCGCTCGGAATGCTCTCCTTTGTCGGAGCAACGGTTTCCATCGATGCATTCGGACCCATTGCGGATAATGCAGGCGGACTTGCAGAATCCTGCCACCTCGCTCCGGAGGTTCGCGTCATCACGGATAAGCTCGATTCCGTCGGTAACACGACCGCGGCTATCGGCAAGGGCTTTGCAATCGGCTCCGCGGCATTCGCAACAGTTTCTCTCATCGTTGCATATGTCGGAAGCTATGCAACGGGAAATGATCTCAATGTTGCAGGTGAGCCCATCCTCAATATGGCAAGCTTCATCGTTCTTGCAGGCGCGATAATCGGCGGTGCGCTCGTCGAATATTTCTCCGCACTTCTCACGGATAACACAATTGACTCCGCTGTTCTTATGGCAGAGGAGGGCGACCGTCAGCTTTCCGTTCCGGGAGTTCTCGAAGGTACGGTCAAGCCCGAATATAACCGTTGTGTCGAGATGGCGGCAAAGGAAGCTCTCAAAAAGATGCTTCTCCCGTCCTGCCTCGCGCTCCTCATCCCCGTTGTCGGCGGCTTCCTCATCGGCCCGCGCTTCGTTGGCGGACTTCTTGTCGGCGCAACGATATGCGCGATTCCGCGTGCGATCTTCATGGGCAATTCGGGCGGTGCGTTCGATAACGCGAAGAAATATATCGAAAGCGGCGCAATCGAAGGTCACGGCAAGGGAAGCGATGCCCACAAGGCAGCCGTCACGGGTGACACGGTCGGCGATACCCGCAAGGATGTCGTCGGTGTTGCGCTCGATATCTTCATCAAGATGATGTCCACCGTCGCAAACACGCTCGTCACTCTCTTCAGATTCAGACCGTTCTAAAAAAATACAAAGGAGAAATCCTTTCGTATATACCTCAAAAAGACAACACGCCCTATGCGGATTTCCGCATAGGGCGTGTTGCGTGTGAAAGGAGTATCAATTGAAGTACATAAATGCATATTTAAGAAAAAATTTTATGATTCACATATACCGTACATGGAAAGTGTGAATTTCAGAAGCGCCGCATCCCGCAGGCGATAGATCGAGCGGGTTTCATAGCCGAACCTTGCCTTGAGCTCAATGAGGTTCGGCGAGCCGGGGGTCATATAGAATTCCTCGAGAACCGCGCGTTCCTCATCCGTGAGTGAGGCGAGCCCGCGCTCGATCAGCGCGATGAGGTTCTGGCAAAGCTTTATGTTTGCATTGAGCCGCTCCGACTCAACGATCATATTGACGTATTCCGTGTCCGTCTTCAGATAGGTGCGATGAAGCGAATTCCTGAGGCTTCTTGCGCTCAGGCGTATCGTCCTGAGCCGCTCCTTCGTCCCCTTGAGCCCGAGCTTCATATGCCTGTATCTGCGGAGGTCCTCAGCCGCACAGATTTTCCAGTCCACGGGCACCACCGCCTTTTTCCCATACACAGAAAAAACGTGTTTCGTCATCATAGTATCCGAGCCGCCCCGCATCGCGGAGAGAAATAAGCTTTTCGAGGCATTCGTCGGGTGAGCGCGATTTGCAGAGGGCAAGCCGCATCGCAAGCTCGCGCAGCGTTTGCGAATAATCCTCCTTGATGCACATTGAAATAAGAGCAAAGCTTCTGTTGTTTGCAGGGTCGTCATAATCGAGTGCCCAGACGGGTATTTCGCATCTTGAGGGCGGCCTTCCAACTTTTCTTTTTGGTTTTTGTTGCGCGCGCGGCTCAAGCGGAGGAGCGGGCTTTTCCGCTTTCTTTTCGCCGAGCGAGAGAATTTTCTCGATTGCGCGCTCGATCTCATTTTCATTGAATTTCATCAGTAAGTATCTCCCATATCTCATAATACCGGATACAGCGGTTGCACCCCACCATATCCCCGTCCGTGTTCTTCGCAAGAGTATCTCCGTCCGCAAGCTTCGCGCCGCAAGCGGGGCAGGTATACTCCGCAAAAATCTCCTTATCCGGAAAAAAGCCCGGATATACCGTCAAGTTTTTTCGCCTCCCGAAATCAAATTTGGTTGAGAGTCGCCGCAGGAGTGGTTGCGGCTTTATGTGAGTTATCATTTCAAGTGATATATTATCACCGAGGTTAGTTTCTGTCAACGTCATTTATGGGACAGTGAAGTGTTTTTTCTCGTTTGCTCTTGAAAAATAACATATAAAATGATATAATTTCTCCGTAAGGAAAGGCAGGTGCGCCGTATATGATAGCGGAGCAGATAAAAAATGCAAGAAAAAGGCTCAAAATCTCGCAGACCGAGCTTGCGAAAAGGCTCGGGGTAGGGCAATCCACCGTCGCAATGTGGGAGACGGGGAAGAATAACCCCGAATACGGAAAGCTCATCGCGCTCGCAGAGACCTTCGGGATGAAGGTTTCGGCGCTGACGGGCGAGTCGGGCGTCGCAAAAGTACCCATACTCGGCAGAGTTCAGGCGGGAATCCCGCGCGAGGCGGTCGAGGATGCCGTCGGCTATGAGGAGCTTTCGGAGGATATCGCGCGGACGGGCGAATTCTTCGCGCTGAAGATCCGCGGAAGCAGTATGGAGCCTCGCTTTCTTGAGGGGGACACGGTCATCGTCCGCCGTCAGAGCAGTGTGGACAACGGCGATATAGCAATCGTCCTTGTCGGAAGCGATGAGGCGACCTGCAAGAAATTCTACCGCCATAATGACGGGATAACGCTTGTTTCGCTGAACCCCGCCTTTTCTCCGATGTTTTTTCCCGCAGAGGAGCTTGAGAGAACGAAGATTGAGATTCTGGGAAAGGTCTGCGAATTGAGAGCGAGGTTTTAAAATATGAAAAGAATTTTATCGCTTATTCTTGCGCTTGCGCTTCTTCTCGGTGCGTGTTCCGTCGCACCCGAAGCGGAAACCGTTGCGGAAGGGCTCGAGGTGCATTTCATCGATGTCGGTCAGGCGGATGCCGCGCTCGTCCTCTGCGGCGATGCGGCAATGCTGATAGATGGCGGCAATGCCGATGATTCAAGCCTCATTTATTCATACCTCAGAGATAACGGAATCGATTATCTCGATTACGTCATCGCGACCCATCCGCACGAGGATCATATCGGCGGTATTCCCGGCGCGATGGCATATGCGGATGTCGGAAAAATATTCTCACCGACGGTGCATTCCGATAATGAGTTTTTTATTGCTCTCTCAAAAGCCGCCAGCGAATGCGGCGCGGAGATAGAAGTGCCGAAGACCGGGGACAGCTTTTCGCTCGGAGGCGCAGATGTTGAGATCGTCGGCCCGATAAAGACGGATTATGAGGATATAAACAATATCTCGCTCGTCCTGCGCGTGGTCTATGGGGAGACGGTGTTTCTCTTCACGGGCGATGCCGAGCGCGAAAGCGAGCAGGATATTCTTGCAAGCGGCAGAGATATTTCCGCCAATGTGCTCAAGGTAGGGCACCACGGAAGCCGCGATTCTTCGATCTATCCGTTTCTCAGCGCGGTTATGCCTGAATATGCCGTCATTTCCGTCGGCAAGGATAATTCCTACGGGCATCCGACGGATGCGGCGCTTTCAAGGCTTCGTGATGCGGGTGCCGAAATTTTCAGGACGGACGAAAAGGGAGATATTATCTGCATAAGCGACGGCGAGACCGTCGAAATCCTCGAAGGGCAGGAGAGAAATATTTTCCGTGAGCTTATAGAGCTTATAATGTCTGAGGATTATGTCCTCAATACAGCATCAAAGAAATTCCATCTGCCCGAATGCGGAGGGGGCAGGGATATAAAAAAAGAGAATAAAAAGGAGTTCTTCGGTCTTCGCGAAGAGCTTATCGACCGCGGCTATGACCCCTGCGGAATATGCAACCCATAGAAAAAGCACCCGAAAGGGTGCTTTTTTAATGCAGAATGCAGAATGCAAAATGCAGAATTATGGGCAATTCGCAACGAATAAAACTTACATTATATCCTCAATCGGCTTGAAGGTATAGCCCATTTCCTCCCATTTTGAGAGCAGGTCATCGAGGATATCTCCGTTTGTGGCGGAGGTGCTGTGGAGGAGGACGACCGCGCCCGGGTGGATGCGATCGCAGAGAATTTTCATTGCCTCCTCGCGGCTCGGTTGCTTGTCATTCTGCCAATCCACATATGCAAGGCTCCAGAAAAAGGTTTTATAGCCGAGCTCCTTTGCCATGCGGAGATTTGACTCGGAAAATTTCCCCTGCGGCGGGCGATAGAGCTTTTTCATCTTCTCGCCCGTTGTCTCCTCATATTTCTCCTCAAGTGATGAAAGCTCTCGCCTGAAGCTCTCAATATCCGCGATTGCGGACATATCGGGGTGATTCGTCGTGTGGTTGCCGACGGTGTGCCCCTCCTTCACCATACGGCGAACGAGCTCCGGCTCGCGGTCGAGAAAATTGCCGACGAGGAAAAAAGTCGCGGGGGCTTTGTGCTTTCTGAGCGCATCGAGGATCTTCGGGGTATTGCCGTTCTCGTATCCCGCATCAAAGGTGAGATAAATAACCTTTTCGTCCTGATTGCCGATGAAATGTGCGTCAAATTCACTGAGATATTCCGCCGTAACATCCGTTGTCGGAGCTTTTCCCGGCTCACGGAAGCAAAGCCCCCAATCCGTCACAGAAAGGTTTTTCGATGCCTCCGCCGCTTCGTTGAAGGGGAGCGCGGGAAGCGCGCAGAGAACGAAAACGGCGAGAAGAAAAAATGCAATTGTCCGCTTATGTATTCTTATAACCATAATAAAACACCGCCTTTATCCAATATATATGAGGCGGTGCTTTCCTTTATTCTTTTTCTTTTTTGAGAAATTGGCGCGGGGTGAGGCCGAGCTCGCGCCTGAAAAGACGGGAGAAATTCCTCGCATCGAGCCCGACATATTCCGCCGCCTCCGCAACGGAGCAGCCCGTCTTTATCATAAGGCTCTGCGCCTTTCTGATCCGCAGTGAGCAGAGATAGGAGTGGGGAGTCAGCCCTGTCTCCTCCCTGAAACGGACGGAAAAATAGCTTCGCTCAAGATGCGCCGCCTCCGCAAGCTCGCGGACGGATATCGCCTCGTTATAATGCGTTTCCATATATCCTATCGCCTGCGTCAGCCAGTCGGCGCGTCTGTTTGAGTTTGATGCGCCGAGAAGAATCCCGAGGAAGGAGAAAAGATGCCCCATCCGCCTGAAATCCGCTCCCGTGTCCGTCTCATCCTGCATATTGGCGATGGCTGTCGCCTCGCCCGTCAGCAGATCAAAAAGCTCACGCGGAGCATAAGGAGCCTCGGAGGTTATCCCCGCCGTGCGGAGCGCCTCGCCGACCGCGTCGCCCGTTGCCGCAAACCAGACTCCCCGGCGCGGGTCAGCGGAAGTTGTGTGAATCACCGTGTCACCCGGGAGGAGAATATAGCAATCGCGCGGCGCAACGGAAAATTCCTTGCCGTTTATGATGACCGAGCCCTCGCCCGAGGTGTTGCACTCAAAAATATAGACATCGCGCGTTATCGGCCCCCAGACGAGATTCGGAGCAAGGTCGCGGTCGAACCCGCTGTAGCAGACAACGGCGCCGCCGTTTTGCGTTACCATAATAAAACCACCCAACAAAATGAAGATTTTATAAAACAATTTTGTATTGTTCGGATATAAGTATAATGCTATACTAACGGTAAAGTCAAGAAAAATGAAATAAGGAGAGCGAAAAGCATTATGAAGAAAGATATAAATATTGCGGTCATCGGCTGCAGCGGAATGGCAAAGGGCCATATGAAGGGCGTCATCGAAAATGAGGGCGCAAATCTTTATGCTGTCTGCGATAAGTATGCAGACCTCGTCGAGGAGGCAAAGAAGGAATTCGATGTCGCCGTCGGTACAACGGATTATCTCGAGCTTGCGGCTGACCCGAATGTCGATGCCGTTATCCTCGTTGTCCCCGATAAGCTCCACCTTCCGATGACAAAGGCATTTCTTGAGGCGGGCAAGGCAGTCCTCTGCGAAAAGCCCATGGCGCTCACGGTTGCGGAATGCAAGGAGATGATGGAAATCGAGAAGAAGACGGGCGGCTTCCTCATGATAGGTCAGGTCTGCCGCTTCACTCCCGCATTCGTCAAGGCAAAGGAGCTTATTTCCTCGGGAAAGATCGGCGAGCTCGTCTTCGTCGAGAGCGAATATGCGCATTGCTATGAGAAATCAAGAGGTAAGGATGATTGGCGCGTCGACCCCGATCGACACGGCTTCATCGGCGGCGGTTGCCACGCGGTTGACCTTCTCCGCTGGATTGCGGGCAACCCGACCGAGGTTTATGCCCATGCAAACCGCAAGCTTCTCCCCGATTGGCCCGTCAACGATACTTCAATCGCAATATATAAATTCCCGAATGACGTTATGGGCAAGGTCTTCGTTTCCATCGGTTGCCGCCGTGACTACACGATGCGCTCCGTCTTCTACGGAACGAAGGGAACAATCATCTGCGACAACACATCCGACCATATGAAGCTCTTTGTTGATGATCGCGACCTCACGAAGGAAAAAGCGAGCTACACAGAGGCGGAAATCATTCCTGTTGATATCAAGAACCACAATGTCGGAAGCGAAATCAAGATGTTCCTTGATGCGCTTGTAAACGGAAAGGAATCGCCGCTCAGCTCAATCGAAGGCGCATCGACGGTTGCCGTCTGTGCCGCATCGGTCGAAGCTGCAAAGCTCGGCAGACCCGTAGAAATCGAATACCCCGTAAAATAATGAAAAAAGCACCCGAAAGGGTGTTTTTTTCAAATGCAGAATTAATGTATTTTCGCGCCCGTCCCCCCTGTCATCCCGACCGAAGTGGAGATTTCTCGACTACGCTCGAAATGACATAACCACACCAAACCGTGTTTTGCAAAACAAAAATTTTTTGAAAGCATTTTCAAAAAGCGAAATGGGGCGCCCGTAGGGATTGCGGGCCGAAGTGTCCGATAAACCGTACCGTAAAAGTTGGCAAAATCCCGGCAACACAAAAAGTAAAAACCGTGGTATAATATAAACAATGAGACATTCACATTTTCGTGTGAGTGTCTTTTTTGTTTTGCAGGAGAAAGGAGTATGGCAAAAATGACGTAGCAAAAACAATTGCAATTCTCAAAAAACAAATATATAATGAAGAGAGATAGAATGAAGTATATCGACGCATACCTGAGAAAAAAGAAGCCCGAGACGTTTATGGACTATGCCCCGGGCGAAGTACCGAAGAAGACGGAAAAAACCTCAGAAGGGGACGGTATCCTCGACGTCCCGCATTTCCACACCGATTCGATGGAATCGTACAAACCTCGTAGGGGAGGGGTTCCATCCCCTCCCGCGTTGTTTCCGTATGATTACGGGAGGGCACAGAGACCCTCCCCTACAAACTC
>JAZSHZ010000197.1:0-3048 GCA_045533555.1 Eubacteriales bacterium | reverse complement strand
TAACTTGAATGCGCGGACGAGAAGCACTGCGAAGTCTGCGCGCGTGCTGTTGCATGATGATGTAGAACTATTCTCGCTTGTTCCCTTTATAATTCCTTCATAGGCAAGAGCATTGATTGCATCTTCTGCCCAGGCGTGATTTCCGAGGTCGATGAATCTTGCATTGCCGGGGGCTTGCGGGACGTCGGGGACGCCGTCCCCTACATCGGTTGTGGGTTTTTTATCATTGTCCTTTTCATCCGATTGTGTCGGCGGGATGGTCGGTGTGCTCGGTGCGCTCGGTGCGCCGCCACCGCCACCGGTGGTTGAACCGAAGACCTTGACGATAAAGTGGATAGTATCGGAAAGAACTCCGTTATCGACCATTACAGAGATATGGTTATCGCCGATCTGAGATGCAGTCGGTGTCCAGATGAGCTTCTCGCTCTCTGCATCAAGAATCATTCCGCGCGGGAGTGTCAATGCAGTGATAGTATATTCTCTGTCGCTTTCGATATTAATCGGAATCGTTATTGAGCTTCCGACAGTTGTCGTGAACGTTCCGTCTACGTAAATCTTCGGGGAAACATCTGTATATACCGAGAGGGGGATTCTGTAGCCCTGACCTCTTTCGATATTCCAGATATGAGTGTCGTTGTTTTCAACTGCGCGGTAGAAGTTTACGTCACCGGTTCCGAGAATATAGTTATCACCGCTCTTTTCTGCGGATCTTATGATGTATGCGCCGTTTTCGACCCGGTCGTTTTCTACGATGATCATCTTTCCGATAAGGCTCTCCGGCTCAACATCAGCATTTGCAGTGATTTCAATATAGTTGTCAAGTATCGGTTTACCATCATTATAGTTCAATTCATCAGTGAAGTCAACAACCTCGCCTTCAAGCGCCGCAACGGGAAGCTCGACATCGCCAAGCTTTGTTCCGTCGTTGATATAGGTTCTGATGACGTCGGATGAATCTTCCGCGTTGACACTATAGACTCCGATGAAACCACAGAAATTGAAGAGACCGTCAATTACATATTCAACATCATTTCTTGCGGAATAGACGACATAATCAGTTCTGCCGTTTTTAAGCTCAACCTTGACCGCGGCAACTGCATCGCTCTCGCGGATTTCTCCGCCGTCAGCTCTTGCGACATTGACGCGCTCGATGGACTTGATCTTGCTTTCGTTCTCATACGGCTCGATGACGCTTGTGAAGAGCGTGTCGAGATTTTCGCCGCTTCTGCGAACGAGGAAGTAGTCCGTGTTGCGCGGGTTGACGACATCATCGATACAGAGACCTTCTGCGCGGACAACCTCGCTTGCATCAAAGTCATTGAGCTGAGTGAGCTTGAGGTGGATATCGCGGTTGCCCTTAAGCACCTTGCGATAATCCTTGACCTTCCAGTCAATTGAGTATTTGCGGTTTTCGGGGTATATTGCGCGCTCAACGTTTTCAAGGCAGTTGAAGCCGTCCTGTCTCGTATAATAGATATCGCCGACCTCATACTCAATACCTGCATAGGAGCCTTGCGGCTGACGGATGAATTCAACACCCTCAACAACAGATTCCTCTGCCATACTATGGAAGCTGTAGAGATGCTCATTACCGCCGACAATTCTAAAGAAGTCAAGCGCATAGGAGACGGAGTCATCGATATCAACGGAGACAACCGTTCTGCGATATGTGTCCGTCACGCCCTTATATGCCTGAGGTGCATCGACATCCATAATCTGAACGTTTCCTGCATCCTCATAGTGCTGCGGGAATGTAAATGCATTTCTTGCCTGCTGAGCATCATTTACCATAACCGTGTTATGGGAGAGCGTTCCCTCAAACCAGTATTCGACGTTGTTACCCTGCGATGCGAGACCGCCCGAACCGCCGTAACCGTGGTCGGGAGCAAGGTTGAGACCGAATGCATGAATTCCGAGGTTCATTATTTCGCGATGCTTATGCGTCGTGACGTCTCCGCCGCCGAAATACATCCAGAAATCACGCATCGTATTTTCGCGTGTTCCCGATGATACGTTATCATATTTTACACCGCCGCGAAGTGCTGCGAAGCCATAGCCCGTGAGCATATCGCTCCTTGAAAGGTCAAATTCGCCATACTCATCAATGATTTTCTGAACAAGTACCTCGGGCTCTTCCGGATTCTTTGTGAATATGTCATACCTGAGACCCTTCGAGGAATTACCGTTCGTGAGGTAGAGAAGCTGTGCAAACAACGGATTGTCCGTTGTCTTCAGTCCGAGCAACCACTGGCTTTGATATGAAGTAAGCTTGGTATTTCCTCCGAACGTTCCGGAAGCATCACCGATATTTGCATTCTGATATCCGCCGACGATGGTGTCTGCACCGAGAGTGAAGGATGCGATGACCTTCGGATTGTTGATAAGGTCATATTTAGCTTCAAGCTTGTCATAATAGGAGAGAGTTTCGATAACCTCAGTAAAGGAGCTGGAGAAAATTCCGTTATAGGACAGCGAACCTTCGTTTCCGTAGCCATCACGGTCAAGGTTATTCATAATACCCGTATAGAGGTTGCCACCGGTTACATATGTTCCGGAGCTTTCGCCCTCTCTCATCGTGAAGTCAATCATTTCCGCAGTATCGGGTGCGCGGTCAAGAATTACAGCCGCCTTCGTGAGCGTATCCTGCTGCATACCGAAGTTACCCTTTATCTGCGCTTTCTTGACTGCATTGAATGTCTCATAGAGAATGTTATTCTCGACATTCTGGCGGAGAAGCTCTCCGTCTGTCTTCTTGTTGTCAAGGTTCCATTTCTTTGCATAACCCGAAAGGAAGCTTATTACCTGCGGGTCATCATAAATATCAAAGAATGCATCGTATGCCGTTGTGAACGGACGGTTCACGAAGTTTTCGTGGATATATCCGCTTATCTTACCGTTGCCCTTACCCGAGGTTACGAGACCGGGGCAATCAAGCATATAGTTAAAGTCGGGATAAAGGTCTGCAACGCGGTCGAGGATTATTGCGCCCGCTCTTGCATATTTTTTATCTCGGGTGTAGAGATACGCATCACGGAACGCCGAGAGCGA
>JAZSHZ010000124.1:0-2682 GCA_045533555.1 Eubacteriales bacterium | reverse complement strand
AGGTTTGAACAAAATAAGCGGAAAACGCCTTGAAATTTGATGTTTCAAGGCGTTTTATATACAATGCTCCGTTTTTTTGTAAATTGGTTTTGTGAAAATTTGAGACAGAACGACACATAGATCGTTCCCTATATATAAATTATCCGCTTGTGTTCTTGTGCTTTTTTCGACAGTCTGACACCGTCCGTGAAATAATCACGGGCGGTGTTCTTTTGTTTTTCTGAATCTTAGCGGAGATATGCCTTCAAGCTCCTTGAAAACATGGCTGAAATAAGCCCCGCTTGAAAATCCGACCTGCTCGGAGATATCCTCGATTGAAAGGGCGGAGGAGAGAAGATATTCCTTCGATTTTTCGATTCTGCGTTTTTTGATATATTCTCCGGGTGTGCAGGAAAATTTTGCTTCGAAGTTTTTATAGAGTGCGCTTCGGCAGATATTGAGTTCTCTTGAGAGACTCTCGATTGAAAGATCGCCACCGAGGTTTTTGTCAATATGATCCGTTGCGCGCTCAATAATAAGATTTATTTCAGGTTTTAAGACATCCTCGAGCATGATATATTTGGCAACCATGGTCGCAATGTTTGCAATGCTCTCGATGCGCGCCGCGTCAAAGAGAGGAAGGTCATCATAGAGCTTTTCCATTTCCGCGCGGTCAACGGGGAGATGTTCCAGATATTTTGAGACAGAGGAAAAATCCTCGCTCTTCCTCATCTGACCGAGAATGATATATGCAAGAATGTCATCGTTGAAGACGATCGGAACGGCAACGTCGACAAGCCCCGCGTGGCATATCTGCATCTCCGCCTTGCCGCTTGCGCGGCATCTTTCAAAAAGCGTTCTGTCTGAAAGGAGGCAGGCGTTGTCACCGCAGGGGGAGGATTGAATCGTCTGGCAATATCGGTTGTGCTTTGTCCATTTCTTATCGAGCGGAGAGAAATCCTTGTCAACGGCAATTATGTTGATGCCGCAGGCGTTTGAGAAGTCATTGAGAATTTCGTCAAGGCGCTTGATATCATAATTTATGTTCATAATATCACCCTGTTTCAGTATATCACGAATGGGGATATTTGTAAATATATTTACAGAATAGAATATATTGCAAAAAATAAGAATAAATGACCTTGTTAATATTTCATTAATAAATTATAATATAGAAGTTAGATAATGGGAGGATAGTATATGTATAAAATAGCTGTTCCGATAATGAATTCGAATATAGAAAGAATGGGAAGGGAAAACCTCCTTTCAGATATAAAAAAACTCGGTGCGAAGCGCGTCTTTCTCGGCTTTGGAGAATATGTCATTGATGCGGAAAAGCAAAAGAGAGAGTTTGAGGCGTTGCAAGAGAATTGCAGATATTTCAAATCCTGCGGCCTTGAGGTAGGCGTCTGGATCTGGTCGATGACGATGCTTGAAAAAAACTCATACATACATATGAAATCGCCGGAAGGCAAAGTGAGCGCGACTCAGCTTTGTCCGTCGGATGAGGGCTTTGTTGATTTTGCTGCAGAATATATCAAAAAGATGGCCGCGTGCGAGCCTGATATAATTATGTATGACGATGACTTCCGCTATAGCTTCCTCGATATAGGTATGGGATGTGTCTGCGAAAACCATATTGCATATATGGAAAAGCTTCTCGGAGAGAAGCTCGATGAAGAAAAGCTCTCGCAGCTTCTTTCGGGCGGCAAGAACAAATACCGTGATGCGTGGATGGCGGCAAACGGATATTTTCTTGAAAGATTTGCAAAGAGGATGAGAAAAGCGCTCGATGAAGTAAATCCGGAAATCCGACTCGGTCAATGCTCCTGCATCGGCGCGTGGGATACGGACGGTACCGATTCGATAACGATTTCGAAGCTCCTTGCGGGAAAAACAAAGCCGTTTATGCGATTTATCGGCGCGCCTTATTGGGCAAAGGAAAAGCAATGGGGCAACCGCCTGCAGAATATAATCGAGCTTGAGCGTATGGAGAAAAGCTGGTGTGAAAAAAGCGGCATAGAAGTGTTTTCCGAGGGAGATGTCTATCCGCGCCCGAGGACTAATTGCCCGGCAAGCTTTCTCGAAATATTCGATATGGCGCTTCGCGCCTCCGGCGGCTTTGACGGTATATTGAAATATGGAATAGACTATTATTCCAATCCGGGATATGAGGCGGGATATATCTCGCGCCATATAAGAAACCTTCCGGTTTATGATGCGATAGAAAAGCATTTCGGAGATAAAACCGCTTGTGGAATAAGAGTCTATGAGAAGATGAAGAAATTCTCCGATATGAAGATTCCGGAAAGGATCGCAGGCGTCGGCGAGAAGATACAGAATTGCTTTTTCTCTCCCGCGTCGCGTATGACATCGGATAATTCAATACCTTCTGTCTATGAGGGAGAGGGCGTTTGCGGAATTGCATTCGGAGAGAATGCAACGGAGCTTTCCGAAAGCGCGCTCAGAAGAGGCGTCATAATAGATATGCGTGCGGCTGAGATATTGCAGGAGAAGGGCATCGATGTCGGTCTTGTTGAAAAGAAGGGAGAAATCTCCGCGGATGAGGAATTTTTCAATGAAGGTCGCGATGTCGTCAGGGTTGAATTCCGTTTCCACGGAATCGAATGTAATGTCTATGACATTTCCGTTTCGGAAAAGGCAAAAATAATGAGTCGTTTTTCCTATACCAAGGAGGACAAG
>JAZSHZ010000183.1:0-3530 GCA_045533555.1 Eubacteriales bacterium | reverse complement strand
CTCGGTGATGCGGGCGACCGTATCTTCGGAACGACATAAAACAACAAGATGCAAAAACTGCTTCGGAAATTTCCGAAGCAGTTTTTTATTATAACTCATCAGCAAGAGTTTTTCTCTTTTTCCATATTCCCGAAAGGAAATAGACAAGGCTCGGAATTCCATAGCCGTATGGTGCGAGAGCATAGCCGAGGACGAAGCCGAAGAAGCCCCAGCCGAGCGCGATTCCGAAAAGCCAACTGAGACCGATTCGTAGAACGACACCGTCAAGCATTGCAAGCACCATGCTGAGGCGCGCATTTCCGATTCCCTGAACAAAAGCTCCGCTTCCGCGCATAATGGAGAACGCCGGGAACATCCAGAGAATAGCCTTGATAAATGTTCCGGACATTTCGTGGACCAATGTATCATCCGAGAAGAGCATAAAGAGTTCGCGACCGAAAAAGATATAGAGAATCATACAGAACACGGTGAATATTCCCGAATATATCCACGCGGTGTAGACGACCTTTTTTGCTCTTTCCGTCTTTTTTGCACCGATATTCTGGCTTATCATCGGCATCGCGGCATACTGTATGCCCTGCGAAACCTTATTTATGATATCGTCTATCCTGCAACCTACTCCGAATGTTGCCGAAGCAACGACGCCGACGGAATTTATCATCGAATTGACGAAGAGCATCGAGAGATTGATAAATCCCGACTGAATTGCCATTGGAGTTCCGAGCGAGCCTATCATAACGGCATATTTCTTATTGATCCTGAAGCTTTGTGGCTCAAAATCGAAGCCGAAATCGATTCTGTTTATGTAGAGATACCAGATCGAGAAAATGAACGAGGCTGCCTGACCGATAATCGTCGCCCACGCGGCACCTGCGACTCCCCATTTGAGAATTCCCGTAAACAGAATATCGAGAACGAGATTGACTACCGAAGCAATCGCAATAAAAAGAAGCGGGCGCTTTGAATCCCCCATGCCGCGAAGGACTGCGGAAACCATATTATAGCCCGCCGTAAAAATGAGACCCGCGGCGCAGATTATGAGATAATCCATCGCCATCGAATATGACTCTGCGGGGATATTCATAACATTGAGAATCCATCCGCGCGCGATGAGGATTATTCCCGAAAGAACGAGCGCAAAGATTGCAAGCAGGCTGAAGAGCGAGCCGATGATATTATTCATTTCCTGCCGCTTTCCCGAACCGAGCGCCTGCGAAACGAGCACCTGCCCCGCATTCGAGAAGCCGAGGCAAACCATCGTCGCAAAGTTGACTATCTGGCTGCTCTGCGCAACGGCACTGAGCCCCGCCGTTCCGACAAATTTGCCGACGATTATCATATCTATCGTGCTATATAGCACCTGCAAAGCGTTTGACGCCATAAAAGGAAGCGTGAACCAGAAAAGCTGGCGCGCAATGTTTCCTTCCGTGAAGTTTTTTGAAATCCTGTTTTCTGCCAATTTAAAGCCTATCTCCGTTTCATACGCACATACCGTGTTTTATCAATAAAATTATTTTATCATATTTTGGAAAACTGTTCAATAAATAATTTTGGTTTATCCGGTCATTTCAGGCAGGCTCGGCAATCTCGATGAGATCTCTCCGCTGCGCTTCCGCTCCGGTCGAGATGGCACAAGCGTGGATATTTCTCTTGTAACAACAAAAAAGAGAGCCGAAGCTCTCTTTTTTTGTTGTTATAAAATTTACTTGAGTCTTTCGTAGGTTTCGCCATAGATTCTGAGGACTTCATCAACGCCCATCTTCTTGATTTCCTCACGCATTTCATCGAATGCCGAGAACGGAAGCTGACCGAGGATCATCTTGGAGATCATCTCCTCTATATAGCTGTTGATAGCCGTGTTTATATCAGCAAGGCGTGCGGAATCATCATCGCTGAGGGACATCCACGTCGTCGGATTTGCATAGGGAAGAGTATGGTCAAGAACCATCTGTCGTCCGCGTGCGATAGCATCAGTCTCCATAGCTTCGACTGCCTTCGGGTCGATGACGCAGAAGGTGCCGCCGAGAGCGAGACCGTAAAGCGTGTTCGGCTGAGACTGGATTTCATCCGTGATGAACTTTCTTTCGCCGTCAACGATTTCATATGTTTCGCCTTCCTTGCCCCAGCTTATGAGGTCATAGGAATCTTCGGAATAGAACCAATCGACATACTTTGCAGCATTTGCAATTCTCTTGTCATCGCTTGTGTTGCACATCGCAAAGCCATAGGGGTCAACATTATATTTGCCGACCATCGGAACACCAAGCTCAGGATTTGCAACCGGCGGAACGAATGCCGCAAGGTCAAAATCGGGGTTATTTGCCTTTGCGAGACCATTGAAGAAGTCAATTCTCGTCTGATACTCGGGCATAATGAACGCGCGGTTCGTTGTGAAAAGCTCCTGCCATGCGGATGTGCTTATCGTGAGGCAATCCTCGGGAACGAGTTTTTCCTTATAGAGCTTGTTATAGAATTTGATCATATCGAGTGTGACATCCTCGAGAGCGCCGTATTTCCATTCTTCCGTGTCAAAATCATAGTATGCGCCGAGGTTCCACCACTTTGACCACGAGGGACCGGAGACATTGAAATTGACAAACGGGCTTCTCATGCAGAACGGATAGGAATCCGGATAGAGAGCCTTGAGCTGCTTGCAGACATCATAAACCTCATCAAACGTCGTCGGAAGCGGGATATTGTGCTTCTCGAAAATATCCTTGCGATAGAGCCACGCGCGAAGGTTCTGGCTTATCTCACGTCCCTTGACGGGCGAATGATAGACCTTACCGTCCGCCGCGATGCGGATTTTTACATGGTTGTTATATTCATCCACGGTAAGAGAATCGACCCATGCATTATAGCTCGGCATATATTCCTTGACATCGTCAAACGCAATGAGCGCGCCCTGACGAGCATAGCGGTCAGTTCCACCCTTGTTGCCGAATGCGAGAACATCTGGGAGAAGCTCGGGAGCCGCAAACATTATCGGAACCTTGGTCGAAGCTTCCGTGTTCGGAATGGAGTTTACCTCAAGGGTGCAACCCGTTCCCTCTGCGATATAATCCCAGACCTTCCAGTCTTCCTTATAAGGCCAGCTTGCATGGGAAAGGAACGTAAATTTGATGACATCATCCTTTGTGAGCGGTTCGAAATCCGCCGTGGTGCCTGATTTTTCGCCGCCGGCACAAGCTGCAAGCGCAAAAATCATAATTGCCGCAAGAAGAAGTGCGATAAATCTTTTCATTTTCTTTTCCTCCTAAAATAAATAGATTTGCTTAAAGACAGTATATATCATATTTCTCCGTTTGTCGAGTGGGTAAATATCAATTTGCCTTTTTTGATAATTCTCTCTTAATCGTCAAAAGCCTCCCTGAAAATCAGAGAGGCTTTTTTGTTATTTTACGAAATCAAGAATTCGCTGAATCAATACAGCTACTTCGGCTCTTGTTGTGTATGCAGTCGGGTCAATGAGACCGTTTTTGCCGCTTATCAGCTTTGCGTTGACAAGGGCGGAAACTGCATCCTTTGCA
>JAZSHZ010000126.1:0-9536 GCA_045533555.1 Eubacteriales bacterium | reverse complement strand
ATATTTTCCGGCGTGTTGAAATCGGGTTCACCGACGGTGAACGAAATAACATCACCAAGCTTTTTTTCAAGCTCATACATTTTTCTTATTTTAGTTCTGCCAACGCTGTTTGCGCGGCGTGAAATGAAATTTTCTTTCATATTTCTTCAGTCCTTTCTCTTTCTGTCATTATACTATAACGCTTCTGCTTTGTCAACAAATTGTTCAACAATCTTACAATTTGTCTTGAAGTTTTATCTTTTGAATGATATAATTATAATATACACCTCATCAGTCACCTGCGGTGACAGCTTCCCCTCGGAGGGGAAGCCTATTCAGAATCAGGCGGTGATTATTCTGGACACTTTACAACTTAAAACCGTTTCTACTGTTGATGCAGTAACGGCGGCACTATTAAACGATATATTCTTCACACTTTCCCCCGGTGAAAAGATAACGGAAAGCACCCTCAATCTGCGCTACGGAGTAAGCCGCAATACCTTACGCGAGGCGATTGCATATCTTATTTCAAGCGGAGTGCTTGTGAAAATTGCAAACCGCGGTGTTTTTGTCCGCGAAATAACACGCGAGGATGTGAGAGAAATTTTTTCTCTCCGCGCGCTCATTGAAGCAGAGGCAATCAAGCGGATAATTGAAATCGATGCGCCGACCGATGAGCTTTCAGAAAAAGCCGCATTGCTTGAAAAATCAAAGCCTTCGGACAACTGGAATGAATATGTGCAGACGGATATGGATTTTCATTCACTGCTCGTTTCTGCATCAAAGAGCTCACGCCTTTGCAGAATATATGATGCAATCAAGGGCGAGGTTATGCTCTGCATTTGTCAGTCAAAGCGGCATATACCGCCAACAAGTGTAAACGGAGTTTCACATAAAGAAATCCTTGATGCAGTTGCAAAGAAGGATGCATCGCTTGCATCAAAGCTTCTCTTAAAGCACATAGAAAGCGCGATTTCGAACTATGAAAAAGGATTTGATGAGGAACGCGGAATATAAAAAGCTTCGGCAGACACGAAAAAACGTGTCTGCCGATTTTATTGCAAAACAAAAAAACAGCTGTTACTTCCTCGAAAAAAGAGGTGGGTAACAGCTGTTTATATCTTTTTAGTTTTTGTTTTGGAACATCTTTACGATTGCATCATAGGGGTCATCGTCCTCGGGCTTTTCTTCTCCGGGAAGAGCGAATGTCGATTCCTTATCAAAATCGGAGAAGACATTGCCAAGAGCTTCAGCGGGGCTACTATCAGCCGCAGCGACTGCCTCTGCCTTCGGTTCCTCTGCCTTTGCTGCAGGCGCATCAAGAGGAGTGGACTTTCCTTCAAAACCCGTTGCAATAACGGTTACGCGGATTTCATCCTCAAGAGACGGATCGAATGCCGCACCAAAGATGATGTTTGCATCCTCGTGAGCCGCTTCGCGGACCATCTCTGCCGCAACCTCAACCTCATCGAGACCGATATCAAGCGAACCCGTAATGTTGATAATGACGCCGTGAGCGCCGTTGATGGAGGTTTCGAGAAGCGGGCTCTGGATCGCGATGCGAGCAGCTTCCGCAGCCTTATCTTTACCTGACGCACGACCGACACCCATATGAGCATAGCCTGCATCCTTCATGATCATCTTGACGTCTGCAAAGTCGAGATTGACGAGACCGCCACCCGAGATAAGCTCGGAAATGCTCTGGATCGCCTGACGGAGAACATCATCTGCAACTTCAAACGCATTGAGGAAAGTGATCTTCTGCTCGGAAACGCACTTAAGTCTCTCATTCGGGATAACGACGAGAGAATCGACCTTCTCGCGAAGGCTCTCAATTCCCGCCTCTGCCTGAAGCATACGGCGCTTGCCTTCGAATGTGAAGGGCTTTGTTACGACACCGATAGTGAGAATTTCCATCTCACGGGCAATCTCAGCAACTATCGGAGCGGAGCCTGTTCCCGTTCCGCCGCCCATACCTGCGGTAATGAAGACCATATCGGTTCCTTCAAGCATTTTCTTGATAGCTTCGCGGCTCTCCTCCGCGGCACGCTTGCCGACATCGGGATCGGAACCTGCGCCGAGGCCCTTCGTGAGCTTCTCGCCAAGCTGGATCTTATATGTCGCACAGGAGCCGTGAAGCGCCTGCTTATCAGTGTTCATCGCAATGAATTCAACACCGCGGACACCGGAATTGATCATTCTGTTAACAGCGTTACCGCCGCCGCCACCTGCACCGATGACTTTAATTGTTACTACTACATCTGTCCCTGCATCCAACTCGAAAGGCATATGTAAAATCCTCCTTGAGATAATATCATTTGAATTTAAACGGTTATATACATACATATTGTATATTCTTTTTCCCAAAAGGTCAATACCTATGATGAAAAAATTTTTTTATTTTTTAAAATAAGCTTATTTTTTTCAGAGAAAAATTTCCTTTTTTCGTTTTATTCTTCCTTATTTTCATCATCTTCGGAAGCTTCTTCACTCTCGTCTCCGTTCTCCGCTTCCGTGTTTTCCTCTCCGCCGCTTTCCTCTGCGGACTTATCTTCCTCCGAATTTGCCTGAACAACTTCCTTTTCCGAGAGGTCAATATTGATATCGGGTCTGAATCTTGCCTCCTTGATTGCGGAGACATTTATCGTTCCCTTATCATATTCTCCGAGCTCGGCAAGAACTGCATTGAGCATTCTTATTTTCGCGGAAAGGTCCTGCGAATCTCCGAGCTCAATGAGAAAGCGATCTCCCATAACGATATTGATATCATAGAGCTTTCCGATATCGACGCGAACGGTCTTCTCCATCATTTCCGTTTTGCGGAGCGACGTCAAAACCTCTTTGAGCGCAGTAAGCTGATCTTCATTTTTAAGGACGAGCTCAGAGCCCTCATGAGGAGTCACGACCTCGCATCCCGTTATCTTCGGCACCTTGACGGATGAATCCGCTGAAAGCAGCTCGACGATATACGCATTGTTGTCTATAAGCCAACGGCTGCCTTCACCTTCGATATATGCCGCAGGAACGCGCTCGACGATCTCAAACGTAAATGTATCGGGAAGCCTGCGCCTTATCTTTATCTGCTCGACATAGGGATATTCATCAAGAATTTTCTCCGCGACCTCAAATTTATTTATCGCAAAAAGATTATCTCCGCTCTCGATGCCGGATGTCGCAATGATATCCGCCGCCTCATAGCGCGTTATTCCGCTGACCTCGATATCGGCAACCTTAAGGAACACTGTTATTGATGTTATTATCGCACCGACAACGACAGCAAACGTCAGAAGCGACAGAATAAAGCCGCCTCCCCTTCTTTTTCTTCTCTTTTTATATTTGCGTCCCGCCATTCTTCTCTTCACCTTTTCCTATATTCTCTTAACATCGGCACCGAGCGCCGACAATGTTTCTTCTATTTTCTCATATCCGCGGTCTATATGACCAATCTCCGATATTTCGCTTTTACCCTCCGCCGCCATTGCCGCAAGCACGAGCGCCGCACCGCCGCGGAGATCCGTTGCATCCACCTGCGCGCCATACAGTTTCGGCACGCCATAGACCAGAGCTATTCTCCCCTCCGTTTTTATATCCGCACCCATTCGCAGAAGTCCGCCGACATGGCGGTATCTGCCATCGAAGATATTTTCGACAAAGGTTGATGTTCCGTTGCATTTTGACGCAAGCGCCATAAGCGGCGGCTGCGCATCCGTCGGAAACCCCGGATATGGCAGAGTTTTGACGGAACGTATCGCAGAGAGTCTTCCATTGTTCTTTATTCTTATCGTGTTTTCTCTGACATCAACGGCGCATCCTATATCCGAAAGAACGGATGTCACTGTCGAAACGTGCTCGGCAACGGTATTTTTAAGGCAGATATCTCCGCCGCACAATGCCGCGGCACACATAAACGTTGCGGTGCATATTCTGTCAGCCATAACGGTATATTCGGCAGAATGAAGCTTCCGCTTTCCGTTTATGACAACTGTCGAGCTTCCTGCGCCGCTCACATCCGCACCCATCGAGACAAGAAAATTTTGCAGATCCTCGATTTCGGGTTCGCGCGCCGCATTTATGATACGCGTAGTCCCCAGGCAGGCGGTCGCCGCAAGCATTGTGTTCTCCGTTGCTCCGACACTCGGAAATGAAAGCACGATATCGCGTCCGCGCATTCTGCGGGCTTCGCAGGTTATGGCACCGCCCTCTTCCCTGATGCAGGCACCGAGCCGCCTGAGCGATGATATATGCAGATCTATCGGTCTTGCTCCAAGCTCGCACCCGCCCGGAGTGAATATTGATGCCTTTCCGAGCCTTGCAAGCATTGCTCCCATAAAAATTACCGACGAGCGCATCTCGCGCATCATTTCATCGGGTATGTTATAGTTTTTTGCATTCCGCGAATCGACAGTCAGCGTCTCACCCTCAAAGGTAACCCGGCATCCGATACAACGCAGGATTTGCGCCGCCGCATCGACATCGCGCAAACGCGGGCAATTATGTATTATGCTCACGCCCGAATTAAGTATCGTCGCCGCAAGAATCGGCAACACACTGTTTTTTGAACCGTGGACGGAAACGCTTCCGCAAAGTGGGCGTCCTCCGTTCACAATAAGCTTATTCATTTATAAAAGCACCTCCCGGATGATTCGGAACAAAGTTTTCACCTTATTCTATGCATCCGGATGCTTTTGGGTTACTTTCTCTCTTTTATCATTGCGCAGATTTCGGAATATATGCGCTCGGAAGCATCGAGCACTGCATTATCCGTCAGCGCCCGCGCCATTTCTTTTCGCTTTTCAGGATCATTGAGAAGCTCCGTTGCTTTTTCATAGAGAAGATCCGCAGTTGCATCCTTTTCTTCGATAACAATTGCTCCGCCGACCTTCTCAAGCTCCGTCGCATTCTTGAACTGATGATTATCCGTGACATTCGGCGAAGGAACGATTATTGCCGGAATTCCGCGTGCGCTGATTTCCGAGAGAGTTCCCGCACCGCCACGACACATAACGACATCCGCCGCCGCAAGAACGCGGGGCATATCGTCGATATATTCGCGGAGAGTTATGTCCTTGATTTTGGAAAGGTCTATTCCTTTTTCCGCAACGAAAGCGGGCATCCATTCGTAGCCGTATTTGCCTGTTGCGTGGATATGCGCGAACTTGTTTCCGTCATCGCAGGAAAGCTTCATCACGTCTGCGATTTTTTCGTTCATTGCCCTCGCTCCGAGTGATCCCCAGAAGCTGACGAGAAGCGGCTTCGTGATTCCGAGCTCCTCCCGCGCTTTTTCTCTGTCATACATCAGGATATCGCCGCGGATGGGATTTCCGACAACGGCCGTGTTTGCTTTTTTCGGAAGCTTCTCACGGCTTGCCTCGAAATTGAGAAGAATTTTCGAAACCCTCTTCGAGAGCGCGCGTATCGCAAGCCCCGGGAATGCGTTCGCTTCGTGCACCACCGTTGGAATGCCGAGTTTTGCCGCCGCTGAAAGAACAGGATAGCAAGCATATCCGCCCGTTCCGAAAACGAGCTCAGGAGAAAACTCCCTCAAAAGCTTTGCGGCATCGCGCTCCGCAACCGCAACCTGCCTTACAGATGCAATATTCGCAAAGATACCTCTTATACCGCCGCGGCGCGAGATCGCCGCGGATTTTATCGACTTTATTTCAAAACCCGAGGACGGCACAAGGCGGCTTTCCATTCCGCCACTGCCTATGAAAAGTATTTCGGAATCGGGTCTTTTGTCTTTGATGAGGCGGGCAACGGCGATTGCGGGATTTATATGACCGCCCGTTCCTCCGCATGCAAAAACAACTCGCATAGAACGCACCTTCCTATCCCGCTTTTTTTGCGGGGATATATCTTGAAATCGAAAGCATTACTCCCATTTCCGCAAGAAGAATGAGAAGCGCCGTTCCGCCATAGGAGAAGAACGGAAGCGCTGCACCCGTTACAGGGAGAACGCCCGTGACAACGCCTATATTGAGGATGACCTGAAGCGCAACCATCGTTGAAATTCCGCCCGCAAGAAGCGAACCGAACTTATCTCTTGCATGGAGAGCTATCCAATATCCGCGAAGTATGAGGCATGCAAACAAAGCAAGGATTATCATTGCACCGACAAATCCGAGCTCCTCACAGACGATTGCGAAAATGAAGTCGTTATGAGCTTCGGGGAGATAAAGGTATTTCTGTCTGCTGTTGCCGAAACCAAGCCCGAATGCTCCACCCGAGCCGATCGCATAGAGAGACTGAATTATCTGCCAACCGTCTCCCTTCGGGTCCGTAAACGGATCAAGCCACGTCTGGACGCGCTTTCTCGCATAGTCAAGAAAGCTTATGGCGGCGGCTCCGCCGACACCGATTGCGCCGATAGCTCCCGCAAACCATCCCCAATGCGTTCCGCCCATAAACATTATGGCGGCACCGACACCGAAGATGAGAATCATTCCCGAAAGATGCGGCTCAAGGAACATAAGTCCGCCGATTACCGCGAGAACGATTACAAACGGCAGAACGCCGTGTTTGAAGGTGTGCATTTTCTCCGCCCGAATCGAAATTATACTTGAGAAGAAGAAAATGACGGCGACCTTTGCAATCTCGGACGGCTGAAATTGGAAGAAGCCGAGATTTATCCATCTTTTTTCGCCGTAGTTACCCGTTCCTACAAGAAGAACGAGAATGAGAAGACCGATGCTCACCGCAAGAAGAAGCGGCGACAACGCCCTGAAACGGCGATAATCCATAAAGCTGATTATAAACATTATGACGACGCCCGCAAGAGCGAAAATCCCCTGCCTTGTGAAATAATATGTCGACGGAAGATTTTCATAATATGCTGTCGCAAAGCTTGCCGAGAAGAGCATTAGAAGCCCTATTCCCATCAACACGAGAACGAGAATGAGAAACGGTATATCCATCGAGCCGCGCGTTGCGGGTCTCGGTCTGCTCTCACCCGGCTTGCGGGTCTTTGCGATCTTTCCATTTGAAGCTTTTGCGCGAATTTTATCTGCCATTTCAGGCACTCCCCCCATTTATCTTTAAAACAACGTTGATGCGATGCCCGCAAACCCGAGAGCCGCACCTATCGCCGAAACCGTCATGAACACAAAGCAAACTTTTTTCTCGTTCCATCCGCACATCTCAAAATGATGGTGGATGGGAGACATCTTGAAGAGGCGTTTTCCATGAGTCAATTTAAAATATGAAACCTGAAGGATGACCGAAAGCGCCTCGACTATATAGACCACACCGACAAGAAGAAGAATGAGTGGCTTATCATAGACGAATGCCATTCCGCAGACGGCACCGCCGAGGAAGAGCGAACCCGTGTCACCCATAAATACCTTTGCTGGATTGAAGTTATAGACAAGAAATGCCGCAAGCGCGCCGAAGAGCGCCGACGCAAACACTCCCGCAACGGAATATGCCATATATGCACCGATTATCGTATAGACAAGCATAACCGGCATCGTGACGCTCGCTGCGAGTCCGTCCACCCCATCGGTGAGGTTGACGGCGTTGACCGTGCCGACAATTGCGAGAAGCATAACAACGAGATAGACAATCCAGTTGACATTGACCGTTATATTGACAAACGGAATATAGAACGACGGAGTGAGATTTCCGAGGAAGCGAAGGAGCGAGAGAAAAACTGCTGCCGCGATGATCTGAAGAAGAAGCTTCTGAATTGCCGTCAGCCCCTGATTCTTCTTTTTCGTTATCTTTGCATAATCATCGACGAAGCCGATGAGTCCGAAAACCGTTGCAAAAAGGAAAACCACGATATGCTCAGCTTCTCCCGCAAGCATATGCGGAATGCCGACGAAAAACGCAGCTATGCCGCTTCCGATGATGAACATGATTCCGCCCATCGTCGGAGTTCCCTGTTTTCCCATATGCCATTTAGGCCCGATTTCCAGAATTTTCTGACCGAATTTCAGCTTGACGAGATATGGTATGAGCATTTTACCTATCAAAAGCGTCATCAAAAAACCTATTGCCGCCGCAGCGAGATATTCCCAGATCATCACTTACACTCCTTTTCACCCTGAAGGTATTCAAGTACCTGCCACATTTTCGTTCCGTAGCTTCCCTTCACAAGAAGGACATCTCCTTCGGAAAGAATCTCCGAAAGCTTTTTCGAAAGAGCCTCTTTATTCTCAAAGACATATGTTTTTTCGCCTGCACCCGATTTATACGAGTCTGCGAAATTACCTGCAGTAAACACAAAATCTGCCTTTTCAGCCGCAAATACTCCGACCTCCCGATGAAGCTCTCCGGCATTTTCACCGAGCTCAAGCATATCGCCGAGAACACATATCTTCCTGCCCGCACCTTCAAAGCTTTCAAGAAGCGAGATCGATGCTTTCATCGAATCAGGATTTGCATTATAGCAATCGCGGATTACCGTTATGCCGTTATATTCATAGATATCCTGACGCATTCCCGTGTTTTTGAAGGAGCGAAGCCCCTCTGCAATCGTTTCATCCTTCATACCGAGGCTTCTTCCAACCGCTATCGCAGAGAGCGCATCGCGTATATTATGCTCACCGCCGCAAGCGAGAGTAAATACCTGCCCGCTTCCGCGGACGGTAAACACGGATTCATAAACTCCGTTTGAAACAATCTCACCGAATACATCGCATTCCGGATTCTCAAGCCCGAACCAGACAGTGTTTTCGGGTGCTTTATCCCGATATCCCCAAAGGAGCGGATCATCGCCATTGAGAACTGCGGTTCCGTTTTCCACAAGCCCTTTGAATATCTCTGTCTTTTCGCGAAGGACTCCTTCCTTCGTGCCGAATGCCTCAAGATGACTTGCGCCTATCGTTGTTATAAGCGCAACATCCGGCTTTGCGATGAGCGCAAGCGGAAGTATCTCTCCGAAATGGTTTGTTCCTATCTCGAAAACCGCCGCTTCATGGCTCTTTTCCAAGCCGAAAACCGTGAGCGGAAGGCCGATGTTGTTGTTGAAATTGCCTTGCGTCTTATGCGTCCTGAAGCCTGCAGAAAGAACGGCGGCACACATTTCCTTCGTTGTCGTCTTCCCGACGCTTCCTGTTATGCAAACGCGGGATATATCAAACTTTGAAAGATAGCCTCTTGCGATATCTCCAAGCGCCGCAACGGTATCCTCCACAACTATCTGCGGAATCTCAACGCAATCAATTTCCCTTGAAACGAGCGCGCAAGCCGCACCGCTTTCTTTTGCGGACGCGACAAAATCGTGGCCGTCAAACTTCTCACCGCAGAGCGCGACAAAAAGCTCGCCCCCGCTTATCTCGCGGTTATCCCTGACGATTTTTTCGATTGTGACATCCTCTCCGATGAGCCTGCCGCGCGACCACGCAGCTATTTCTTTTGCTGTCAGCCTCTCCATAATTTATCTCCCAACAAAGTATTCGTTTACTATTTCGCGTTCATCCATATGATGCTTGATATGGTTGATTTCCTGATACGTTTCGTGACCTTTTCCCGCAAGGACGATTACATCACCTTTTTTTGCAATATCGAGTGCTTTGAAAATTGCTTCTTTTCTGTCAGTCACTCTGACATATTTC
>JAZSHZ010000067.1:0-2557 GCA_045533555.1 Eubacteriales bacterium | reverse complement strand
CCTGCACTGCGGAAATGATCTCTGCGCGGGTGAGCTCATCTGCGCCCTCAAAGCCGTCAGCCTTGAGAGAAGCCTTCATCTGCTCAAGAGAAACGTAAGGGTAGGAGTTGGTGACGATAGCACGGATGTGAGCAGCGCTTTCCTCATTGTAGTAGGAGCTGTCCTCAAGGTTCATGCGCTTGTAGTAAATGCCGTCATCGTATCCGGTAACTGCGTCACAGCAGTAAAGAACTTCGTAGTTGCTGCCGGAGAAGGAATAAACACCGTTCGGGGTCCAGGTGTGATCCTTGCTTGCGTCAACGAGGATGAGGGTCTGGGGGATATCGTTGCTTGCACCGCCGTCGATGCTTACCATATGGCCGCTCATTTCATAAGCGTGGCCGGGCTTCTGATATACCGACTTGAAGGTATAGCCGTTCTCGCCCGCCTTGATATCTACTGCGAATTCATCGCCCGTCCAGGTGTTGCCTGCAGCGGTGGTCTGCTTTGCGCCTGCATTAACGGTGAAGATGCCGGTGAACATTGCGATGATCATGCTGAATACGAGCACGAATGAAAGTGTCTTTTTCATAATTTTTATCTCCCTTTGGAAGTTTTTTCTTGATTGTGACTATATTATACTCCCCGATGGTCACAAAATCGGTTACATTTTATAAAAAAATAATAATTTTTGTGATTTTTTTGATTTTTTCAAAAAATATAACTATTTAGATGAAAAATCAATAACCTCTCGCAGAATTGCAAGAGGTTATTGATCGTTGGATATGAATTATTTGCTTTCCGACTCAAGCGCGCTGTCGATCAGGAGAAGCATTTCGAAAACGCTTCGGAAGCTTTCCTCCTGTCTGCCCTCGTGCCACGCGATCGATCCCTGCCAGCTTGCGTTCTGGCGGAACAGGATGCGAAGCGCGAAGGTGCCCACCTTGCCCTCCTTGGTATCGACCGCCGTTCTTTCTGGAGCGTGTACCTCCTCGGGTGTGCGGAAGAGCCTGTGGCTTGAATAAGCCTGCGGCCAATTCATATCCTCAAGCATTCCGTCGATGATGAGCAATAGCTCGATGGTGCCGTGAAAAGACACTCCGTCCTCATAATAGGCGTTGTATATTCTTCCGACCGGAACCTTATCGGCATACTCATCAATACAAATAATCGTGGTGCGGAAAATGTTGTTTCCGTACGTCTGCGTTGTCATGTGATAACACCTTCCCAGATATTGTTGTCATTATTATACATCGCGCCGGTCACAAAATCGGTTACAAATTGCATTTTTTTAAAAAATATTTTGAAAAAATCGAAAAAAATCGAAAAAAAGCAAAAAAAGGTTGATTCATAAAAAATGCTGCAACATTGATATTATGGATATAAACTTTTTTGCTAAATACTGTGCAAAAACAATTTTATAAAAACACTTGCATATCAAATGCGATATGCAAGTGTTTATTTTTTATGTGCTCCGGTATTATCTTCTTTGTTTTTGGGCTCAAATTCGGGAAAACAGAGCAAAAAGTGATCGCACTCGTCGCAACAGCATTCAAAATTATGTTCTCCGTTGCCAAGGCAAGCTTCGGGCTTTTCGGGTGTGAGTTTTGTGCCGGTAATATCAACAACCTTTTTTGGATTATTCATACTCATTATTCTCCTAACAAACAAAAAGTGCGCCAACCGAAGTCGGCGCACCGAAAAATGCGGACTCCAAGTTGTCGCCAAACGAACTTATCGCAGATAGCCTTTTCATAAACCATCAAACGGGAGCTGCATTTTTACCAAAATGGATTTCGTTTGATGACTATAAAAAAGGTATAGTTACCCCATAAAGAAAAAACACCTATTAGTGCGATTATTAAGTTCGTTTGGCACAATAATTATATCACAATTTTTTCTGTTTGTAAATACATTTTGCAATATGTTAACAGCATTTTTGGAAGATTTTCGCTACGCGAAAAACGGTATCTTAATAAAACACCTCATCCACCGCTCTTCGCCCGAACCCCAAAAACGCGACGAGCGCGTTTTCGGGAACCCGGCGGCGGTCCCCCTTCCCCCACCGGGGAATGCTGAAGAATTGGTCGAGAACTTTTAGCTTTTCAGCGAACATCGTTTACTGATATAATTTTGTTTTGGCAAATTGGAATAATTTTATTTAGATTATTCCGCACTCGTAATGAAGTTTGGACTAAATATTTCAATAAATATTCCTATTGAGGAACTGAATAATTGTATTTAATAATATCTGCTGCATAAACAAGCGGATATTATTCGTTTACGTCGGGTCAGACGGTTTTCCTCGGGAAAACGGAGGCGTTCAGCCGACGAGGCTGACCCGGATGTTCGCCGTAAGGCGAACTAAGCCTTCCCCGGTGGGGTAGCGAAGCGGCGACGCGGTATTGAATGACAGTCCGGGGGACTGTCAGACCCGCGGCGTGACCGAGCCGCAGCGAGACAGGTGTCAGCGAAGCTGACGGATGAGGTGTTCCGTAGGGAATGGCGTCCCCGACATTCCGCTTAATAAATCCGTCGGAGACACCGCAACTTGCTAAAGGCAAATATCACTTACATA
>JAZSHZ010000281.1:0-4982 GCA_045533555.1 Eubacteriales bacterium | reverse complement strand
GGTTCCCGGCTCAGGTGCTTTTATTTTCATTGCTATCCATTGTCCCTTGAGATTTATTCCCTCAAGACAATTGCTTATTTTCATATATGCAGAACCGTTTGCTCCGTTTCCCGTATATCCGAGATAAGCCCAGTTGCGATCTGCTGCATAATCCATAAATCCGCTGCTTCCGTCCAATGCGGAAAGTGTTGTGCTTATCCCGGACGGTCCGCCGTTTGTTGTATTCTTGAATATATAAGTTTCCGATGAAAGTACAGGCGTAAGTGTAAGGGATGCCGGACGGAGATTATTATAGTTTCCTGTTCCGTTTGACACAAACAACAGAACATAATCAGTTATACCTTCCGTTACTCTTATGTTCTGCGCATCTGTCAATGTGCATTCAGAAACTACTCCATCCAGGGAATCACCTTCAGCGACCCATATATTTGCCTTTCCTACAAGATATTCGGAGATATCATATGTTCCCAGCTTTCCGTCTGCAAATGAAGTATAGCCTGAGCACACGCCTTCACTCACCGTTCCGTATATAGCTGTATTTGAGAGTGCAAAAACATCTTCCGCAGTTTTGTTATTCTCTGCATCAAGCACTGCATTCATCGGCACGAGATATATTTCCATATTGTTTGTGTTTCTATGATACAAATACGCAGACATAGATATGCTGTAAGTGCCACTTTCCGGTGCTTTAATCTTCAGTGCTATCCACTGACCTTTTGCATTCGAACCATTTAAATGGTCTGTTGCCTTCAGGTAGACACTATCACTCGCTTTATTCCCGACATATCCGAGATATGCCCAGTTGCGATGTTCTGTATATTCAGTGAGCGCGCTGCTACCATCTGACGGTACAGAAACAGTTTGTCCAACACCTGTAGGACCACCTTTGCTCGCTTCCTTGAATACGTAATTTACAGGAGAGGTTTCCCCATCTGCAAAGGCTGTCGGTAACATAGCTGTTACCATGATCAAAGTGAGTAGAATTGCGATAATTTTTTTGATTTTCATCGAAATTTCCTCCAGTGTAAGTATTCATTATAATTATAAAACCGTGGTGACTCTCATTCAACCAAGAAATGTTCTAAATCGGGCAAATTTCAGCATTGCATTTTAGCTGATTTAATGATATTCTTATATCAAAGGAGTGTATCAGCTATGCAACAGATTCCCTTTTTTAACAACACCTCTCTTTTGAGTAAATTACCTGTGGTAGTTGCCACGAACGCACTTCGACAATCGTTTATAGGAAATAGTATCAGCCGGAATATAATTCTTTGCTTTGCTTTATCAGGGGAAACGCTTTATACCATTAATGATTCGTCCTCATTTTTAACTGCAGGAACTTGTGCAATTTCGCCACCATATACTATTCGCAGAAGAAACACCTTAAAATCAGAAGAAACACCGCTTCTCTCCACAATTGCTTTCTTCGATGATTTTCTCACCGAACGCGGTTATGATTACTTTCCTTACGGCGGAGAGCTTGCACAATTTAATGGACGCAAAATCCCACGTTTTTGCAATTTTTCCGGATGCGGCGATAAAGCAACACAAGTAATACGCAATGCTTTGGATGAATTCAATCTCAAAAGTAAAATGTCATATAACCGTATAGCATCACTTATAGCGGAATTGTTCGGACTCATCTGCACCGAGCCTGTAGCACCTCCGAGTCGCAGCTTCAGAAAGCAAGTAAGCAATATAACAAAAACGATAAAATATATTGAAAACAATTTTGCAGATAAGCTTACAATTGATAAACTATGCGAAATATCCGATATGTCGCGTCGTTCTTTTACCTGCCATTTTAAATCAATTACCGGCATGACCGTGACTAATTTTCTCTTATCTGTTCGTCTTAACAGAGCAGCAAATCTACTTGCAATGACCGACAAGCTTCACGATGAAATTGCTGTACAAACAGGTCTTGGTGACCATTCAAACCTCGCATATGTTTTTTCAAAATACATAGGATTGACACCAAGTGAAATAAGATATTCAAGACATTCAGAATTGTATCCGGAAGCCAAAAACCCCTCATACAAAAAATTCGAATGGGTAAACGAGCTCTGAATCAACAAAGGCTTTGGTTACGACAAAGCCGGATAAAACCTCAAAGACAACAAATCTGAAACTTTCAATAGATGCTTTTAACAAGGCGGTCAGTATCGGTACCGGCTATGACTGTTTGGCACGTTGTAAATGATTTCTTTTCATCGGATACCCTCCACCATTCAAAAACACGGATTTTGGGGTGATTTTGAAAAAATGTCGTGGAGTGTTAACATAGAAGTAGAGTCGACAAATCAAAATAAAAAGCCCATACACTATTGCGTGTACAGACTTCAATGATCCGAATTGAAACTCTACACGCATAGCAACAAAGACCATCGCTTATAGCAATAGTCAAAGTGGTATGGTGTAAAGCTTTGATACAGCACCTGGGCCCACCTCAAAAGAGACAAAAATCTCCCGGAGCCTATCTTGTGGGTTCTCAACGGCGTAACGAGAATTTTAATCGACGTTGATAGTATCTCGGAATTACATATTTTTTAAATGTAGATAACAGCTTAAGCACCGTTGTTCTTTTCGGGTTTCTCGTCGCCCCGTCATCCAAGTTTACTCAAGGTTTAACATTACTACATAATTATTATAACTATTCGCAAATAAAAATTCAAACAAATGTGCCGATTTCCATTCCGCACATTCGCAAAAGAAAACCTCCTTTGCTACAATAAAGGCAAAGGAGGTAATTTATGGATAAATTTATTGAAGAATTCTATTACGGAAACTTAGACCCGTAAGCACGTAGCACTAAGCAAAACAAAACAGTGCAAAAACAAATGGAGGTATTGATGCTAAAGAGATTGAAAGCAATTTTTTTCTTGGTGGTCATATGAATCCGTGCGGATATATGCTTGCGGCGAAAATGGTTGTATCATATATCGACTATATAATACGCCACAATATGAAAGATTTTAAAGAAGTTGCTTTTATTGGAAAAGGCTTAAAGTATAATCGATTCTAAACAGAAAGGCTGAATTCCATGATTTTCAAACACAAATTCAAGGTAAACTCAAACGATAAGGCAATAACCTTACATAACGTAACAAAGGAACTCAAGGAAGCGGTAAAAAATCAGGAATAAAGGACGGTAAAATCGAATGGACGGGCTGCGATGGGCGGATTTATACGAAGATGCAAAGATCTTGATCGAAGACCATATCATATTTTGGTTGCCCTTGCGGGAAAGGCTGCCGTTGAACTTTATTATTCGGAAACTTGTGGGTTCGGAATGATTGATGTTTCCACAAACCGTTTTCCTGATACTTCTGAGAATATGAACGCGAGAAAAGATGCCGTTGTTCATGCGGAGCTTGAGCGTTATATGCTGAAGTGTCGTGAGATTCTTTTAAAGAACAAGGACTTTCTGGAACGGGCAACAGAAATGCTTCCGGAGAAGGAAAACTTGCTTTATTCGGATATTAAAGCTTTGAGAGAGAATATGAATGTCGCAGAAATTGCGGTTTAGAGGTCAGAATGACAATGCTTCATAAAAGATACACAAAATATGGAAAAGTTTACGATTGTGTGATATACTGATTAAGAGGTGTTTTTATGTATACAAAACACCCCCAAAAAATTGCTTATCATGAATATCCTTGATGTGCTTCGCAGATATAGTGACGCTGACCATAGGCTTAGTCAAAAAGACATTATCGATATTTTGCAGGCGATGCGATTCTGCAGCATGCACCGTATGTTACCATCTTAGCCCCGCAGACCTTGGTTGACCTGGTGAAAGAAGATTTAAAAAATTCAATGGAAAAGTATGAGGGGAAAATGATGTAATTCATTATAGAAGTGGCGAAGGGTGCCGGTGAAGCTGAAGAGTGAAGAATAAGAGAATTGACTGTCAAACATAAAGAAATTTTTTAAGCTGAATATGATATAAAGGAGACATGCTATGGATAAATACACGAGAGAAATAATGGGATTATTAAAAAATGTTTTTGAAAATGTCGCGGGTGCTCATGCTTATCAGACAGAGAGCGAAGCGCGAACTTATTATCTCGAAAACCTGAATGACAATCTCTATAAGCCTATGAATGAAACTGCGGAAAAAGCATACGGAAAGGGGAGCGGGAACGAAATTGCTTCCGGTAAAATGAATGCCCTCCGTTCTTCGTCTGCGCTTACTTATAATCTTTTCTGGAATCAAACTGCGAAGTTTAAAGAAGGATCAGAGAGAATTGGTTCGGGGGAATATTTTGTCGAATTTGAAAAACAGTATCATACACTGAATTCATCCGCAAAAGGTCTTCCTGCGAATCTGGATGCATTTTTATATTGCAAAGATACGTGCGAAGCTGTTGCCTGCGAAATGAAAATGATGGAATGGATTTTCAATAAGCCAAGTGCTTTGAGAAGAAAATACCTCGACCCAAAAAACTATGTCAATGAAGCTGTCGGGGAAGTGTTTGTTCGTATCGCAAAGAGCTTGATTCCGAAGGAAGCTCTTGCTGAAGAGCAGGATGAGTATAGCGGCAGTATGACAAGGTATGATGCTTTTCAGATGTTCAAACATACCGTAGCGTGTTATTCCGCGTGTGCGGGTGAAGAAGCTCGTGAAATAAAAAAGTTGACTTTGGTGAATTGTGCATGGACGTTGTCAATCCCGGAAGTGCTGGAACCGAAGCATTGCAAAAGATATAGGGCGGAGGAAAAATTAGAACACTGCGAATTCGAAGAGTTTAAAAAGCTTATGCAACCTGCAATTAAGCTCTTTTCGGATATAGGCGTGGATTTTGATATTTGTTTTTATTCGTTCAATGATTTTCTTAAACTTATGGAAAAGAATGAAGACGAGCTTGATTATCTTCGTCGCTATACAGTACGCTAATGAATAAATCGTCATATATGCAGATAATATCTACATACACATAACAAAAGGAGAATAACTATGGCAAGAATATATGAAT
>JAZSHZ010000064.1:0-5585 GCA_045533555.1 Eubacteriales bacterium | reverse complement strand
CATTTTATTTTCCTCCATAATTTTATTTTTTTGTTTTTCCATAAAAATATTTTCTTGTTATTCCACCGATTCCGAATGCGTGATTCGGCTTATCGTTGCGGCAGATTATCTGAATTGCGCTGTATTTTTTTATTCGCACGTTGAGCGGAACGACGGTATAGGGCGCCGTATTGAACGTGAATTCCGCAAAATCGAAATCCTCAAAATTGAAAATTCCCGCACTTCTCTCCGCAATTTTCCTTCCGAAATCCCGCTCCGTCCTGACGGAGACGGAAATTCCCGAGCGGTTATATGTCTTGAGAAAGACACCCGACCCTGTTTTGACAAGCGTCTTCTCCGTCATAAAGCTTCCATCGTCGGAGAGATTGGTCGCCCACTGCGCGACTATTGCCGCGCCGTCATCGGAATATGCCTCGGCTGCAATCTCTCCGCGCGAGTTCTTTATATCCGTGTTGAACTTGCAGAGTCTTCCGTCCTCCGTTCCGAAAAACAGCTCACCGTCATAGGAAAGCATCACCCTCGCCGGGATATCAGTCCAGAAATACCATTCGTATTCGAATGTGTTGGTCTTGTTTTGCGGATATTGCTTCTGCGCGGAATCCGCAACATAGACATTGCTTCCAACGGCAAGCAGCATATACCCGTTCCATTCACACATAACCGCTTCCGTAAGTTTGCCTTCTCCGAGAAGTTTTTTGTTTATCTTTGTTGAGCGGATATTCAGCGCGCGTTCGCTCGATATATCCTGCACCGAGATTGCATAGACTCCGTTTCGCGTGAGATAAAGCGGATCATCGAGAAAAGTGCATATCGCTCTTTTGGAAATCGCGCCGAGACCCGATATCCCCTGACGGAGAGGAAATATCACCTTTCCGTCCGCTTGCATCTGATATGAACGCATATATATCGTTGCGCCGTCTCCGTCGCTTTTTAGTATCGCCTGGCTGTCACCCGTTCTGAGATATCCCATGATCCCGCTTGAATCAAGCCCGATTTCCGTGTAGTTGATATCGGGAATATAGAGAGGGTCATTAACTCCCGAATACCAGTCGGCATTCGGGAAATCGGGATTGCCCGAAAAGAAAACACGGTTTTCAAAGACATCAAGCACGGTGCATCTGTTGATTTTCTCTGCATATCCCTCGACGGTATGTGAATATTCAATTGAAAAATCATCCACTCCCGGTATATAGAAATATCCGTCTATCTTCGTTTTCATCGGACGGCAGATAACGAAGCCGCATCCATTCTTCAAGGAATTCCCGATAACAATACGCCAATGCGGATAAGGCGCGGTCTCCGTGGGAATATCCCCGAGGATATCACCGTTTATAACCTCACCTTCATTCGGATGGTAATAATAATCCTTGTCCGCATCGGGATCGAAAACGACATCAAATATCACCTCTCCCGTCGGAATATAGCGCATAATGACGCGTGATTTCTTATCGATAGTCGCATCGAGAACGAATGCCGAAAAGCTATCCTTCGGGTATTCAAAGTGATTTTTCCTTTTCGGTGAAATGAGATTGACGCCCACATCCTCAGGCATTGTACCGACATTGACGCCGGACCCATCCTTATTCTGCAGCACCCCGCTCTCCTTCCACGCAAGAAAGGTTTCATCCTTAACCGTATCCGCGCTTCCGACATACATAGCACCGCGTGAGACAAGCGTTATCGGGACATACATATCCTCATATTCGTCCGCTCGGACGCATCTTTCTCCGTCAAAGACGAGAAACTCCTCCCCCGTCAGGATGCAGAGCTTTCCCTTGAAATATTTACCGGTGGATCTTCTGTCTGCAATGCCTTCGATAAGAAGCTCCCGCTCATCGCCTTTGAGCTTATATATCTCCGTGCCCGTATGCACGATCGTGCATTTTTCATCTTCCGCGCCGAATTGAAAAATCCCGTTTATCGGCGCGGTGAATTTCATAACCGTCCTCCAGCCGAGTCGTTTTTCGGGAAGGGCTTCCGAATCGGAAATTATATTTCGCGCATCGGGTGAATGCTCATCATCGACCATCGAAGCATCCTTTGAGAAATCGACTCCTCTGAATGTCGCATAATGCTTCGTGTAGACCTCATTGGGCGAAACACCCGAAATTCTTATGTTTCTTGCCATATTCCCGCCTCCTCAGATAAGCTCAATATTCCAGTTTGTCTTTGTCGCGCAAAGCTCCGACCATTCCGAATCCGTGAACGCCGCTTCCTTTGCCGATGCTTTAAGCGTTGCAGTCTTACCGCTCGCACTGTCTGAAAGAATCGAGAAAAGGCTCTCGATACTTGCTCTTGTCAGCGGGCTTGCCTGTAAGCTTATATTTCCAACTAATTCTCCGTCAAACTCGATATTTGCAAGTGACGAGCAATTATTAAACAAGCTGGTATGATTGACGCCCGCATTCATTCCTTTTTCAAACGTCAGTTTACGGATAGTATGTAACGATGTGCATCCTGCGAATGTCTCGTATGTAGTTGATGCATTTCGAGAAATCACCAATTCCGGCAAAACCGTAACTGCGCTGCTCGCAAACACTTGACTGTAATTTCCATTGTCTCTGATATCAAGCGCAACTCCGCATCTTTTCAGCAATGCATCCAAATCCGTAATAGCCGTTTTATAAAACAGATTTACGATGTTCCAATTCGGAATTATGTCATACTTTGGCTTGAAAGTATTGTCATTCCACCCATCCCCCGCAAATGCGAAATCATAATTTATCCTCTTTCCACTCTGCTGGTATGCGTCCCAAAAAACATCATACTCCGCTTTCTTGCCTGCTTCGTAGACCTTTTCTTCATTCTCCGCTATATTGGTGAGCTTTTCTGCAATATTCATACCGCTTCACCTCCGATAATCTCATTCTGAATAGCAAGAATCGCATCAAGAGCTGCTTCAATGTCTCCGATTTTCTCTTGTAACATAGCCACATCTTCCTGAAGAGCACAGATATCATTCTCCATAGGGGGGATATATTTGCCCAGCTCATCATTAAGGCTCTCCGCAGTCAATGCCCCAACCTGCTCTGCCGTGACCTTGTGCGGATTCTCCTCATTCATTATGTGATTATCAATGTCCATCTGCGCATATATCGCCTCATTAAATGAATTTCGAATGCTTTGCTTCCATTCATCATTGAAATCGTATGTAGAAAGCCCCTTTCCGGCAACCCTATCAACCTTATCATTCATCTGTCCATAGATAATGTTGATATCCGTTTCAGCTACATCCATCCTTTCGGATGAAGCCTTTTCGTCAATGGCGGCATAAATTGAAATGATATCCCCGATAATCTCGGCAATTCTCTCGTGTATCGTCGAGAATAAGCCCTGATGAGCTCCTTCCGACTGCTGATGCGCCTCAACCTCATCCGCGATATCAACCTCAACCTGTCCGAACCTCGTTACAAGCTCATCAATTAGCGCATTGAACTTCTCCTTGATTTCCTTGTCTGTTCTGCCGTCAAAGACCGCTTTGAGTTTCTCCGCGGTATACCCCGCATCCGATGGATAATCGGGAAGCGCAGAAACGCTGTCTTCATAATTTGTTATTTTTAAATTTTTCAAATCCATTTTTGATTCTCCTGTCATGTAAAATTCAACATATCTTCTATCTGTCTGTCATACGCAGGTGTTCCCTCCTCGCGGTCGCGCACCTTTTCCGCGGGTATCGGTCTCCCTGCAACAAAATATCTTATTGCATCGGGCGCATGAGTGAGCTCATGCGGCGTCTTTGCAACATCATTTGGATTTATGCTGTCCACCGTGACGGCGGGGAGCGTCCTGATAAGATTTATGCAATTTGAAAAAATCCTCAGATACGCGCACCTGCTCCCCGTTTCATCGCGGCGGGGCGAGAGCCATTCTTTAAGGTTGTACCAGCCCTGAACGCGCTCATTCTTCGCCGCGATAAGCGGCACTCCGTTTTCCGAGAAAATCTCGGCGGCGCTCTTGCCCGTGTCCTGCCGTCTGTTCCAGAGGTCGGGCGGTGCTATGCTTGCATAGAGCTTTTCGGTCGTCGCGGTGCGGATTTTCTTCGCTGCCTCCGAGATTATGAGACCGCTCTCATATATCTCGCGATAGACATACGCACGCCCGAAGCCATCCACCGCTATCCAATAGCCCGCAAGCATATCGAGTCCATAGTCCATAACGAAATATCTCCGCCAGTCCGTCGGAATTTCAAAAGGCTCCATAACATGGAGGTCTCTCTCCCATTCCGTGAAATACTGTCCGTCAAAGATATCCCAATTGCCGTTGAGAAGCGCCTCCCTGTCTTTCCTTGAAAGCTTTTCAAGTCGCTTGACATAGCCGGGGTCCGCCTTCATAAGGAAGCTGTTGTCGCTCACTTTTGAAGGAATGAATATCCTTCCGAGATGCTCTTCATTCGGCTTGCCCGTATCGATAAATCTGCCTTTCACCCATGAATGCCCCACACCGCCGGGATTGGTCGAGCTTTTTATCTGCTTCGGATAACCGTTTGCCCCGCGCACACGCGATATGAGATATGTATACATACTTTCGGTGAAATGCGTCAGCTCATCAAATCGGATAATGTCATATTCCGCGGACTGATATTTATAGACGTCGTTTTCCGCATCGCAATATCCGAAATCTATGATCGAGCCGTTTTTGAACCGTCCTTCATGCTTCGCCGCCTTATAGGTGAAAATCTCCTGCGGGTAGAGAGAAAGCGCACATCTGACGAGCGACTTATCGAGCTCCGGAAGAGTTCTTCTCAGAATAAGCTGCTTTGACTGCGGATACCGCAGTGCGAAAATCAGCGCATCGACAAGCTGCCCATAAGATTTTCCTCCGCCCGCCGCTCCGCCGAAGAGAACCTCACCGCTCTTTGCGCGGATAAAATCTCTCTGGCGCGGTGTGATTTCAATTTGCATCATCCTCACCGAGAACCCTGACGACGACATCGCAGTCGGAGTTCATCTCCGCCTCATTGCCGCCGAGAATTTCCTCAATGAACATTGCCGCCTTGAGATCTCCCTCAAGCCCTTTCTTCACCTGAGCAAGCGCGATTGCCTGAAGTATGCTCGGCTTCTCCTTGAAACCGAACTCGATTCCGAGCTCCGAAAGATAGGAAACATCGATTTTCCTGCGCACGATCTTCCGAAGCTCCGTTTTAATTGAGCTGCTTCTTTTTGCCATGCTCTCACCTCCTTTCCGATGAAAAAAGAGCGCACACGAAAACTCGTGTACACTCTTTCACATCATTTATAATTATACCACGTTTTTAGTTTTTTTGTTGCCAGGATTTTGCCAAGTTTTACAGTACGATTTATGGGACACTGCGGCCTGCAAACCCTACGGGTGCCCCATTTCACTTTTTAAAAACGCCTTCAAAAAATTTTTATTTCCGAAAACGTGCTTTTTGCGGAATCATCGTTTTCGCGCATTTGAGAATATGCAAAAAGACGGACGAAATTTTGAAGTGATAAAATGATGGTAGACACAAAAAAAGTGACTACCATCATTTTTATGTGTTAGAATAAAAGAAAAGGAGAAGAAAGAAATGGGAAGACCAAAAGGTGGAAAGAATACACACCACAGCAAAGAAGAGAAATTAT
>JAZSHZ010000025.1:0-19025 GCA_045533555.1 Eubacteriales bacterium | reverse complement strand
ATAATTTCTCTTCTTTGCTGTGGTGTGTATTCTTTCCACCTTTTGGTCTTCCCATTTCTTTCTTCTCCTTTTCTTTTATTCTAACACATAAAAATGATGGTAGTCACTTTTTTTGTGTCTACCATCATTTTATCACTTCACCTTCGGGATGCCGTTTTCTCTATTGTATGATATCATTTATCATATCTTCATAGTAACTGTCCGGGTGCGATTTGATGACATATTTGTGCGCCCCGCCTGCACATTCGGTGAAATAATTTTTTCCCGTCGCTGCGTCAACTCTTGCCTTTCCGCAGACAACATCATAACCCGCCGCCTTTTCATCGCCGATTATCGCCATAAGCACTGTCATCGGATCCCATGAGGACCTACCCTTATATGAACCGTGGTCACAGAGCACCTTATAGAGAAAATCATCTTTTCCGAGCTTTCCGCCCGTGACGACCATTTCGCCGATTTCAAAGCCGAGAAAAGTCATCGGAACGGGGCATTTTTCGCAGAGAATTGCGGATGCCTTTGCCGTTCGTTCCGACAGCGCAAAGTTATTTTCCCAACCGCCTTCTTCATCCCATTTTCCTGCCATCACCCAGACTTTTTCTACCTTTTCGCGAAAAAGCTCCATACCTGTCTTTTCGGATATATCGTCCGCACCGCTTGTCAGAACGGAGGCAATGACCTGCATAAAGCCGATTTCGATTATCTCGACCTTGTCCTCGCTTTCTGTAAGTATGCGCCGATAAAGCCTTGCGGCATTCTCGACATCTTCATTTCGTTTATATCTTACCGCACTTTCAGCAAGGCGCTTCTGATACCGCGGTCTGCCGTCATAGTCCGTCGCATCAAGGTCTATTCCTATCGGAATATTTTCAACACCTTCGAGATTTAAAAAACCGTCTACGGACAAAACGGAATATTCCATAGCGGCATTTATTCCGATGCCCGAAAGAATTATCTTTCCTTCCTTATGAGCGCGCAGAAGAACGCGCAGTGCGACTGCATCGTCGCAATCCGTCCACCAATCCGTTCCCAGAATTATTTTTCTCGGCATAAGCTCTTCTCCCCTCTTATGTTCTGATACCATTATACCACATTCACGCATCAAATCAAGCGCAGAAAAGCCGCCTGCGGAAAAATCCGCAGACGACTTTTCTTATGGTGAATGATGAGAAAAGCGATATTAATAGAGGCTTGTTGCGTCGACAACCTCGGTCTTGACATCCTTGTGCTTGGATGTCGCAACTCTCTTCTGAAGCTCTTCATAGAAGAGGTCCTCATTCATCGGGAGCTTGATTGTCGAATCTGTCCACGCGGAGAGATACATTGCATTGGAGAGAGTGAGCTCATTGAGACCATCCTCTGCACCTGCGATGAGATCTGTTCCATAGAGAATTGCATTTGCGAATGCATTGAGCATAAGAGCGTGACCCGGAGTCTTGACTGCGGGGAATTCGTAGTTTACCGTTGTTATCTGCGGTGCGGGAACCTCGTGTGCAGGCTCCTTGCCTGTGTATGTTGCAAGGTCAACATTGAGTTCTTTGATTGTGAGCTTGCCGTTCTCGATAACGAGGCATCCCTTATCGAATGCGATTTCAAGACGGTTTGTTCCCGGGTTGATACCCGTTGATGTGATGAAGCTTCCCATTGCACCGTTCTTATACTTGAGCGTTGCAACAACATCGTCTTCAATCTCTACATCGTGCCACTGTGCAACAGAGCACTTTGCATAGATTTCTTCAGGCATCCCCGTGAGCCACTGGAGAAGGTCAAGCTGATGCGGGCACTGATTGAGGAGGACACCGCCGCCTTCGCCTGCCCATGTTGCACGCCATGCACCGGAGTCATAATACTTCTGTGAGCGGAACCATGTTGTGATGAGCCACGTTACGTTTCTGATCTCACCGAGTTCTCCCGATGCGATAATCTTCTTTGCCTTCTTATAAACAGGAGCAGTTCTTGACTGGAACATCATACCGAACTTAACGCCTGCCTTTTCTGCTGCGGCATTCATCTCGCGGACTGCCTTCGTATATACGCCTGCGGGCTTTTCGAGCATAACGTGGATGCCCTTTTCAAAAGCCTTTGTTGCGATGACCGGATGGTCATAATGCGGAACTGCGATATAGATTGCATCGATGATTCCGGAAGCGAGCATTTCGTCAACATCCGAGAAATACGTGATATCCTTACCCTCATAGTTCTTCTTTGCAGCATCAATTCTGTCTGCATCCCAATCGCAGAGCGCAGTTACATTGATATCGGGGCAATGTTCTTCTTTTATGAGCCAATTTGAAACAGGCATACCCATATTGCCGTAGCCGACAATACCAAGTCTTACTTTATCCATTTTTATCTTCTCCTTTTAAATTATTTAACGTTCGGGAAGCGCTTTGTTACGTTCTCATAGCTTCTTCTGAGGCATTCGAATTCGTCTTCATCATAGCAGTAGTCCTGCTCGACGAGCATATATTCGCAGCCGACCTTTGAAAGAGCATTGATATAGTCATCATAAGGAAGCTTGCCTTCGTAAATCGGGCGGAGGTATGCGCATGTGTCGATGCTTCCGTCCTCAGGCATATCTGCCCAGTCTTTGAGGTGGATGCGGGAAAGTCTTCCCTTGAGCATATCGATGAGCTCAACGACATCCTTTCCTGCAAATGCTGCCCAGCCGAGGTCGAGAGTGAAATCGATGGAATCTTCCGGGAAATCTTCGAGAATGCGCTCGATGACATCCTTGCCATCAAGCTTATCAAACTCAAACCAGTGGTTATGATAGAGAAGCTTTGCGCCCATATCGCGCATCTTTTCGGCCGCGGGGAGGAACATTTTCTTGAATTCGTTATAGCCCTCGAGGCTTCCGCGCATCTCGTTGGGCATACCGCCTATACCGATGTGCTTGCAACCGAAGACAGCGTGCTGCTTGACGACAAGCTCAGTCTCCTCGACGATTCGCTTCGGAGCGATATGTGTGAGAGCGCAGACGAGGTTGTTCTTTGCAAGCTCATCGCGGAGCCATTCCGGCTCATAGGGGCAAGTGCCCGAAACCTGAACGGAGCGATAGCCAATGTCTGCAATCTTTTTGAGAGCGAGGGAAAAATCCTCAAGGTTTGTCGTGCGCTTATAGCACGAATACATTTGTGCGCCAATCTGCATGATAAATTTCTCCTTTTCTATTTATTTTGTATTTGGAAATACTTTAACAACATTTTCATAGCTGCGGCGGAGGCATTCAAATTCATCCTCATCATAGCAGCTGTCCATCTCAACAAGCATATATTCACAGTTCGTTTTTGAAAGAGCATTGATATATGCTTCATACGGAAGCTCACCTTCGAGCACGGGGCGCTGATATACGCGGTGTTCAACAATGCCTTCGGGAATCTTCTCAAAGAAATCCTTCAGGTGGATTCTTGAAATATATCCGTCGTATTTCGCGATGAGCTTTTCGATATCCTGGCCTGCCCATGCGGCCCAGCCGAGGTCGAGCGTTATCTGAAGGCTTCCCTCCGGGAAATCTTCGAGCATTCTGTCGAGAAGATTCTTCTCTGCAAACACTCCCTGAAATTCCTGATAATGGTTATGGTAATGAAGCACCGCACCGAGTTCCTTCATTCTTTTTGCAACCGGAACGAACTTCTCGCGGAAGATTTCATAGTCCTCAACGGTCCATGCGTCTCCGTCCGTAAACTTCGGCATCATTCCGATTCCGATATTGCGGCAACCGAAGACCGCATGGTCTGAGACGATCTTATCCGCTCCCTCTTCAAGGAATCTCGGCACGCCGACATGAGTTATGACGCAATCAAGACCATTCTTTGTAAGCTCATTTCTGAGCCATTCCGGCTCAAACGGGCAGGTGCCCGATACCTGAACGGACTTATAGCCGATCTCCGCAACCTTGCGAAGCGATCCGGCAAGTCCCTCAAGCGTTTTTGTGTGATTATGCGCGGTATAGAGCTGTGCACCTATCTGCATCATTCTCTCTCCTTATAAAATATATTCGTAAACGAAATTAAGCTGACCCGGCCATGTGAGCGTTCCGATTTTTTCAAATCCCTCGCGCTCAAAAATATGCTGAACGAGCTTGTTTTCGCTTCCCGTATCAACTCTTATTGAAACCGCATCTTTTTCGCGGCACAAATCGCAGATAAGAGCAAAAACCGCTTTTGTCGCGCCTTTGCCTCGGCTTGCTTTGCCGAATGCAAGGCGATGGATAACTCCGTATTTGCCGTCTGTCAGCCACTTGCCGTCAACGCGGTCATAAGATTTTTCGCCGCCGAAATCGACGCAGACATATCCGAACGGAACACCCTCATCCGTGATAACATAGCCGCGCACCGTTTCGATATCGCGCAGGACTGTTTCGATGTTGGGGTAATCCTCCGTCCACTGAACGATGCCCTGTTCGCGCTGGAATGCTTTTGCATCCTCGATAAAGGAAAGGCAAAGCTCCGCCTCTTCTTTTTTTGCAATTCTTAATTCAATCATTTTCGTTTACCACATTTTGTTCCATTCTTCATTTGCTTCGAGAAGAGCTGTATCTTCCTTGAACGCCTTGAGCACACTCACGATATAATCAACTCTTATTTCCGTGTATGCGCGGGCAAGTCGCTCGTTGACATACGGAAAATGCGATGCGCTGAAGGAATTCGGGAAGTTCATAAACCAATTTCTCGCGGTATATATCTTTGCTTCGGTGAGGTGATCTGACTTATGGGTGCTCTCCCCGTCCTCGTCTCCCATTTTGCTCATATCGACGAGCGTCGGGTCCGCATCGTGGACAAGAAGCGCCTCATCAAAATCCGCATGAAATGCCTGACGCGGCTTTGAGAAATAATCCTCAACGATTGCGACGTCTTCATCCGTTACATACGGAAAATCTTCGCGTCTTTCCTTGAGTGCTTTCTGCAAATCCTTCGGGTATGTCCAATAGGACTCCGCAAATGCAACGACGTAGTCGCGCTTTTTCTCAAGCGCCTGATTGCAGATGCACTGTGCAATTGCAGGGTTTCCGCCGTGGGAATTGAGAAGAAGAATCTTCTTGAATCCGCTTCTTGCAATCTCATTGCATATTTCATCAAAAAGCTCCAGTGTAAGCCTTTGCGAAAGACAGATCGAACCGTCAAAATGCTGAAGCCCGTTTACCTGGCCGAAATGGAAGGTGGGGAAAACGACGACAGGCTCGCGCTCTGCAGCAAGAAGCGTTGTTCTCTCTGCGATTATGTTGTCCGTTCCCACCGGCATATGCGGGCCGTGTTTTTCCATCGCACCGAGAGGAATCACGCAGACACCCTTTGATTTTTTTACAGCCTCCGGAAATTCCGAGGTTTTAAGATGTTGCCACTGCATAATTAAATAAGCTCCTTAAGTGCATTAACGCCTGCATCGAATGCTTCGCGCTTTGTTGAATAGTTATTGCCGATAACGGAGGTTGCTCCTTCGCGTTCAAGCCCTGCAAGGCCGACAAATTCGAAAAGGTGCGGCTCAAGAGTGATAACTCCGCCGCCGATTGCGGCATAGTTCTCAAGAAGCTTCGGAACATTTGCAACGCCCTTGCCTGCGGGAACGATGATCTTGTTTGCATCGGCATCCTTCATATGCATATAGTCGATATAGGGTGCGAGAAGCTCCCATGCCTTGAGCGTGTCTGCATCGCACTGAACGAAGTTTGCCGGGTCATAAACCGCGCGAAGCTCGGGAATTGCCACATGGATATCAACGCAACGCTCGGGAATATCGCCATAGATATCCTTCTCGTTTTCATGGCAAAGAACGATTCCGCTTCCTTTTGCGATATCTGCCATTCTGCCGAGATAATCGATGACCTGATTCTTGTGCTTCGGTGCATCCTCGGGATTCATAAAGAAGCTGAATATTCTCATCTTTTCAGCACCTGCGATATTCGCAAGTTCGAGCGTATGGCGGTAGAGTTCAAGATATTTCTCGAAATCGCAATCGATTTCGACCTTGCCTATCGGAGAGCCGATGGACCAGACCTTGATTCCCTCGCCGTCAAGACGAGCGCGAAGTGCGCGCATTTCATCGCAGGTAAGCTCCGTGACGTTCTTTCCGTCAACACCGCGCATCTCAATAAATTCGATGCCGTTGTCATGAAGTGCTTCGATCTGACCGCTCATCGCGGGATCTGCTTCGTCTGCAAATGCACAAAGTTTAAAAATGCTCATAGTTTTTTCTCCTCATTCACTTTATTTTTACGGCGATTTCCGCCGCACCATACTTTTTTATCTTTTCGGCTTCGGATAAGCCGCTTTATCGGAAACGACAATATTCATAATCTCCTCAAAGCTCATCCACTCAACTCTGTCCGAAAGATTTTTCTTTATTCTCTCACCTACTATGTTGAGTGCACGAAGACCTGCAGAGGAACCGTTTGTGTACATACTCTGCCAATGCGTAAGCATTATCGGCCATCCGCCGCTTTCAAGTGCGCGGATTATATCACCGCTCTTACCGTCCTCAGTTATGTATTTATCGGCGCATTCAAGAATTGCCGCGTCATCCATATTTCCGCTCTCAAGCATCTTCCATATATGGTCGCTTACCGTTACGGGAATTGATACGAGACATTTTCCGTCTTCCTCACGCTCGATCCACGGTTTTGCTCCGGAATTTCCTCTTAAAAGAGAGCCGAGGAAAAACCACGCATTCTCTTTTCCCGTGACATCATAAACCGCATCGGATATTGCCGCGGTATATTCATCTCTCACTTCAAAGCCGAAATTCCACGGCGAACTTACGCCGCAAAGCTCAAAACCCGCTTCCTTCAGAAGCGAAAGCGCCTTCGCGATATACGGGGTGAGCGTCCTTCTGTTCTGAGTCTGGGACCACACGGCTTCATTGACATCAAAGGTCTTTCCCGTCTCAAGATCAATCGCAAGAGCATGGGTAAGCATTTCGGGAGCTATCGTAAATCGCGGTGCTATGCGCTCTTTTACCGTTTTGAGCCATTCATCGATCTCTTCCTTCGGAGCATCTCCGAGACCGCTTATGATATCACCCTGATTTGCAACCATCGGAACAACGCTGAATTTGCCCTTCATTCCGTTGCGTTCAACCATATCGCAGAAATCGAAAAGAAAACTGTTCGGGAATTTTTCAAGAAGCGGCTCGCCATAATCCGACATATGATTTTTTCTGTGGGTATAAAAGGTGGAATAAACCGGAGCCGGATCATCGACGGTCAGGCATATCGGAACTTTTTTCATATAAATCCCCTTTCCCCTTTTTCAATTATAATACATCAATACACTTTGCAAGTCAATGGTATATGATTGCACTTTTATATTGCAAATCGTCTCATATGGGTGTATAATCGTTTCAACGGAGGTGAAGGCTATGCCTCAAAGCAGAAAAAATTCCGCAATCGGAGGAAAATACCCTTCCTACGGTGGCTCGGTGAGTTATCCCCCATTTGAACCGCATCCGATGCACGTCCACGAAAGGTGCGAGATATTCTGCGTTTTCCGCGGAGACGGTTATTATATAACCGAAGGCGCAAGACATAAGTTTGAACACGGCAAAATCATACTGATGCGTCCGGGCGAATCCCACAAGGCAGATCTTGTCGGCAGCGAGCCATATGACCGAATATCCCATCATTTCTCCGCATCTGTGGTGGACGGGGTTGACCCCGAGCGAAGGCTTCTCTCGCCGTTTTTTGACCGCCCGCTCGGTGAGAACAACGTCTATGACCGCTCGGTCGTCGCGCCGACGGGCATCTATGAGCTTTTCACAAAGCTTCATTTAAAGAAAGAAAGCCAATATGAAACGGAGCTCAACACGAACATCATCCTCCTCTCGATTCTCTCGGAGATAAGAAAGCTCTTTGAAGCAAAGCTCTATCTCACCCCGGCAAGGGAGACGGAGCAGATGCGCAATATAATAGAATATGTAAATACCAATCTGACGAACGAAATTTCCGTTGAGCAGCTTTGCGAAAAATTCTTTTTAAGCCGCGCACAGCTCTATCGCAATTTCAAAAATGCGACGGGCTCTACCGTCTGGGATTATGTCATGACGAAGCGCCTGCTTCTCGCAAGGTCTTATATAAACGACGGAATCCGCGCGAGCGAGGCTGCCGCCGCCTGCGGTTTTCATGATTATTCCGCCTTCTACCGCGCGTATCTCAAACGCTACGGCACGACGCCATCAGGCAATATCCGCTGATTTTCGTGCAATTTGTTCAAAAAACACTCGTTATAAAATTGACAGTTTAGAAGATGTTTTATTTGACATTGAAGCGATGTAGTTATATAATATATTTTAACATAAATATTAAAATGGCAAATTATTTTTTTGGAGGTTTTTCAAATGTTTGAAAATCGTGTCTACAATTTCTCCGCCGGTCCTTCCATGCTCCCCGAGTCGGTTCTCTGCCGCGCTCGCGATGAGATGCTCAATTATGAAGGCTCCGGTATGTCCGTTATGGAAATGAGCCACCGCGGCAAGGTTTATGATGAAATCATCAAATCCTGCGAAGCAAAGCTCAGAAAGCTCCTCAACATTCCGAATAATTATAAGGTCCTCTTCCTTCAGGGCGGTGCATCGCTCCAGTTCGCATCCGTTCCGATGAACCTCCTCAAGACGGGCAAGGCTGATTATATCGTTACGGGTCAGTTCTCCGGCAAAGCTGCAAAGGAAGCAAAGAAATACGGAACTCCGAATGTCGTTTCCGATCTCAAGGAAGAAGTTTACAAGCGCATTCCGAAGCAGGAAGAGCTCAAGCTCTCTCCCGATGCAGACTATGTCCACATCTGCGTCAATAACACAATCTTCGGAACACACTGGAACTATGTCCTCGATACAGGCGATGTCCCGCTCGTTGCAGATATGTCCTCCTGCATCCTCTCCGAGGAAATTGATGTCACGAAATATGGCCTCATCTATGCAGGCGCTCAGAAGAATATGGCTCCGGCAGGTCTCACTGTCGTCATCGTCCGCGAAGACCTCATCGGCAATGCGCGTGAAGACATTCCGACAGTTATGGACTATAAGATTATGGCTGACAATGACTCGATGTACAACACACCGAGCACATATCCGATCTACGTCTGCGGTCTCGTTCTTGACTGGATCGAATCCATCGGCGGAATCGCAGAGCTTGAGAAAATCAACCGCAAGAAGGCTGCTATCCTCTATGATTATCTTGACGAAAGCAAGATGTTCATCCCGCACGCAGACCGCGATTCCCGCTCGCTCATGAACGTCACCTTCAGAACAGGCAACGAGGAACTCGATGCAAAGTTCGTCAAAGAAGCAACAGCTGCAGGCTTCCTCTCTCTCAAGGGTCACCGCTCCGTCGGCGGTATGCGCGCATCCATCTATAACGCAATGCCGGTTGAAGGCGTTGAAAAGCTCGTTGCATTCATGCGCGAATTTGAAGCAAACAACAAATAGGAGGAAATCTTATTATGTATAACGTCAAGCTTATGAACAAAATCTCGTCCACGGGAACAAGCCGCCTTCCGGCGGATCAGTTCACCTGCGGCGCAGATATCGAAAACCCGGTCGCAATGCTCGTCAGAAGCGCGGATCTTCACAACGAAAAGTTTAACCCCGAGCTTCTCTGCATCGCGCGCGCAGGCGCAGGCGTCAACAACATTCCTCTCGACCGCGCGGCTGAGGAAGGCATCGTTGTCTTCAACACTCCGGGCGCAAACGCAAACGCAGTCAAGGAGCTCGTTCTCACAGGTCTCTTCCTTGCTTCCCGCAAAGTAGCGGAAGGCATTGAATGGGCAAAGACGCTCAAGGACAGCGGCGACGAGGCTGAAAAGCTTGTTGAAAAGGGCAAGGGTCAGTTCGTCGGTCCCGAAATCGCGGGCAAGACTCTCGGCGTTATCGGTCTCGGCGCTATCGGTGTTCTCGTCGCAAACGCGGCAGAGCGCCTCGGAATGACCGTTCTCGGCTATGACCCGTATCTCTCCGTCGATGCAGCATGGAGTGTTTCCCGTTCCATCCGCCACTGCACGGACATCAACGAAATCTATGAAAAGAGCGACTACATAACGATCCATGTTCCGGCAACTCCGGAGACAAAGGGTATGATCAACGAGAAGACGATCTCTGTTATGAAGGACGGGGTCAGAATCCTCAACTTCGCACGCGGAACACTCGTCAACTCCGATGATATCATCAAAGCGCTTGCTGACGGCAAGGTTGCAAAGTATGTCACCGACTTCCCGGAAGCTAAGCTTATCGGCATCGACGGCGTCGTTGCTCTCCCGCATCTCGGCGCATCGACTCCGGAGAGCGAAGAGAACTGCGCTGTTATGGCGGTTGATGAGCTCAAGAACTATATCCTCAAGGGTAACATCAAGAACTCCGTCAACTTCCCGACAGTATATATGCCGATGAACGGCGTCTGCCGCATCTGCGTTCTCCACAAGAACATCCCGAACACCGTCAACAGCATCACATCCGTTGTCTCGGCGGCAGGGCTCAACATCGCAAATATGCAGAACGCATCAAAGAGAGACTGGGCATACACTGTTCTCGACCTCGATAACGATGCCGATGCATCCATCATCGAAAAGATCTCCGCGCTTGACGGAATCGTCCGCGCAAGACTCATAAAGTAATAACAAAAACATTTGCGGGGCTGTCGAAAAAACAGCCCCGATTTTATAATCGGAAGTGAAATTTATGTTTGGCGTCATTATAAACACACTGACCGTTCTTATCGGAAGCGCAATCGGCCTTCTTCTCAAAAAAGGTATTCCGGAGCGCATTTCAAAAGCAGTTATGGTTGCTATCGGGCTTTGCACCGTCTTTATAGGTATATCCGGAGCACTCGAAGGAAGCAACACCATCGTTCTCATCATTTCAATGGTTATCGGAACGATTATCGGCTCGCTCCTCGATATTGACGGGCATCTCGCCGCAATCGGCCTTTTCTTTGAAAAGCGGATAAAAAAGGATGGCGAAAAAACTTCAATCGCCGAAGGCTTTATGACGGGCAGCCTCCTCTTCTGCGTCGGTGCGATGACGATCGTCGGATCGCTCGATTCGGGGCTTCGCGGAGATCATACGCTGATTCTCACGAAATCCGTTCTTGACCTTTTTTCATCCTGTATGCTCGCAAGCTCGCTCGGAATCGGAGTTCTTCTTGCGGCAATATTCGTCTTCGTCTTTCAGGGCGCGCTCGTCCTCCTTGCAGGGCTTTTGCAGCCGCTCCTTTCCAATGCCGCACTCGTTGCGGAGATAACCTCGGCAGGAAGCGTCATCATAATCGGGCTCGGGCTGAATCTTCTCGGTCTTTCAAAATTCAAGGTCGCGGATATGCTCCCCGCTGTTCTTATTGTCCCCGCGGTATATTTTCTCTTTTCACTTCTTCCAATAGCAATCTGATCTTTCAAATGACCGGTTTCTTGAAAATCGGTCATTATTTTGTTTATTATCCTCAAAAGAGTTCCGCTTTTCCTATTTTTTAAATTGTTAACAAAATTTCATAATTTAACAGTTTTTTTATACTTGAATTGTATGTGTAATTGTGATATAATCAAATAGAATTATCTGTATAATATGGTGACATATCACCAAAAAGGAGATGAAAACTTTTTTGAATTAAATTTTCTTTTCCCGTAAGGGCAGGGTGCCCTGCAATTTCCGCAAACACAATTTTCTTAGGCGGAAGCTGATTTCCGCCAATCTCAGCTGCAAAATCATATGCGCAAAGTTAATTGAAAAGGAGTTTTAAAAATGCAGTCAACATCTTCAAACCTTTTGAGTGCAGCGGCAAAGAAGAGAATTCTCGCTGTTGCTATTCTCATCGTTGCAATTGCTCTTATCGCTTCTCTCGTTTCCGATTCGATCATCGTCGGTAACTGGAAGCTTGAAAACCCCAACGTTGCAAACGCAGATATCGAAAAATATTGCTTTAATGACAACGGAACGGGAACCATCCGCTATCAGAAGGCAGAGAATTCCCCGGCATATCTTGTCAAGAACTTCGGATATTCCTTCGTCGACGGCAAGCTCATCATCAACCTCGACGGCGAGAAGACTGTCTACAACACGACAAGATCCCTCAACTACATAAACCTCGATTCCCAGAAGAGCCTTAACTACAGCGACGGCTTCACACCGATGCTCAGAATCGTTGTTCTCGTTCTTCTCGGCTTCATCTTCCTCTGGGCAATCGAAGATGATTTCAACGCTCTCACAAGACTTGCGGCTTCCAAGAGAAAAGAGATGAAGTCTCTCACAAAGAGAATCCTTGCAGGCGCTATGCTCCTCGCATTCATCGCTATCTTCGTTCTCGCAACTCTTCCGTCCATCAGAATCGCAGGCGAATGGAAGACTCCGGACAATTCCGCACTCTACACATTCAAGATGAACGGCAACGGCTCTTTTGAAAGCTTTGATGACGAAGGCAACAGCCTCGGAATTGAAAAGTTCACATACACGCTCGACCAGAAGCCCGGCCTCTTCTCGACAGTCTTCTCCGCAGGTCCGAAGGTTGCTTTCGGTCTCGTTCAGGGCGACATCAACCTCGAGCTCAGCGAAGCAAAGGCATATAAGTCTTCCTTCGTTTTCAACACTCTTAACTTTGAATATGTCGATGCAAACGAGCTTGACGCAAAGGGTCAGCCGGTTGTTAAGAAGATCGTCCTCAAGAATCAGGACCTCATTAACCCGACGCTCTGCATCGTAGTTGCATTCATTGCTCTCTTCCTCGCAAGTTACTTCATCCAGGATGACATTGAGCTCAGCAAGAGAAACAGACAGAACAAGGCTGAGGTCAAGAAGGCACAGAAGGCTAAGAAAGCAAGAAGCAAATAAACGGTTTTCATCAAAGCAGTTGAGTTGAAAGCTTAAAAGCGAAAAGAAAATAATTCAATAGAATCACCCCGAAGCGGCAAAATGCTTCGGGGTGTTGTTTTATGTCGTTTTTTTTCATTTTATGCTCAACTGGCTCTTGAATTCAGTTAACAATTATGTTACAATTAACCCATATTCCAAATATTAAAAGGAGTTGGGAAAAATGGAAAAGTTTTTCAAAATCAAAGAAAGAGGCAGCAGTATCCGCACGGAAATCATCGCCGGTATAACGACGTTCCTTGCAATGTCTTATATCCTCGCGGTTAACCCGAGCTATCTCGGAGGAATCCCGGGCGCAACACCTGCAGGCATCTTCATGGCAACGGCAATCTCTGCCGCAATCGCAACACTCTGCATGGCATTCTTCGCAAACTACCCCGTCGCTCTTGCATCAGGTATGGGCCTCAATGCGTTCTTCGCATTCACGGTCTGCGGTGCTATGGGCTATTCCTATGAAGTCGCTTTGACTTCCATCCTCATTGAAGGCTTTATCTTCATGATTCTTTCGCTCTTCAAATTCCGCGAAGCACTCGTCAACAAGATTCCGAACAACCTCAAATACGGTATAACAGCAGGTATCGGTCTCTTTATCGCGATAATCGCTCTTATCAATGCCAAGATCGTCGTCGCTGATCCCGCGACAACGGTTGCTCTCGGTGATTTGTCCTCCACGGGTGTTGTTCTCTCTCTTGTCGGTCTTCTCATCATTGGTGTCCTCAACCATTTCAAAGTTCCGGGCGCTATCCTTCTCGGCATCCTCGTAACATGGGTTCTCGGCATCGGCGCTGAGCTCATCGGCTGGTATGTCCCCGATCCGGCAAACGGCGTCTACTCGGTTATTCCGAGCCTTTCACTCGAAGCTATCAAGGCAAACTTTGCGGCTCCAGCACTCTTCAAGTTTGACTTTGGATATATTGCGAAGGACCTCGTCGGCTTCGCTATCGTTACATTTACATTCCTCTACACAGACATTTTTGACACAGTCGGAACGCTTATCGGCGTTGCACAGAAGGGCAACCTCCTCAACGAGAAGGGCGAGCTCCCGAAGGCAAGCGGCGCTTTGATGGCGGACGCTGTCGGAACGGTCGTCGGCGCATGCCTCGGAACATCGACTGTCACAAGCTATGTTGAATCCAGCGCAGGCGTTGCAGCAGGCGGCAAGACAGGTCTTGCTTCCGTCGTTACTGCGATAATGTTCCTCATCGCAATCGTCTTTGCGCCTATCTTCCTCGCAATCCCGAGCTTTGCAACGACACCGGCTATGCTCTATGTTGCTCTCCTCATGCTTTCCGCTATAAAGAACGTCGATTTCGACGGCGATGCAGCTGATGTCATCGGCGCATTCCTCGCAATCGTTATGATGCCGCTCACATACTCCATCGCAAACGGCATTATGTTCGGTATCCTCGCATGGGTTATCCTCAAGATACTCTGCGGCAAGATCAAGGATATCAGCGCTGTTATGTGGATTTCCGTTGCACTCTTTGCAGCATACGTCGTTCTCAAGGTTTTAGGTCTCGCATAAATAAAGGAGCATCGCACACAAATGAAGGAATTTTACACAATAGACATATCGGGTCTCAAGCGCGATTTGCCGCTTTGCAGGCTCAATGAAAGCTTGTTTATCGGCGCGTTCGTTATGTTCGGCGATGTCGAGCTCACAAAAAAATCCGCCGAGGAGCTTTTGAAGCTTGCTCCCGAATATGATGTTATGATCACAGCGGAATCAAAGGGCATCCCGCTCTTATATGAAATGGCGCGTCAGGCAGGCGCAAACTACTACATAGTCGCCAGAAAATCCCCGAAGCTCTATATGAAGGACGTCATCAGCGTTGATGTCGATTCCATCACCACGAGCCACAGGCAGACGCTCTATCTCGATTCCAAGGACGTCGAAGCAATGAAGGGCAAGCGCGTTCTCGTCGTCGATGATGTCATCAGCACGGGCGAATCCCTCGCAGCTCTCGAAACCCTCATCAATGCCGCTGGCGGCGAGGTCGTCGCAAAAATGGCGGTGCTTGCAGAGGGCGATGCTATCGGCAGAGAAGATATAACATATCTCGCTCCGCTTCCCTTGTTTGACAAGGAAGGCAATCCGATCTGACAAGACATGACAAAAGGCAATTTCCCGAATCGGGAAATTGCCTTTTCTTTTTATTTTTCAATATTGACGTTATATTCCTTTGCCGCGCCGTGAGAGCCGAAAATCTTCCAGTTTCCCGCGCCGAGGCGTTGCAATACCGCTTTTCTTTCCTCCGCGCATAACACGGGGTCTGTATCCACGGAGGTCATGAGAATCGGAGCATATGCATTATATCTCGCCTGCTCGGGTGTCATTCCCTTGAGGTTGATATATATATCGCCCGTGAAGGCAATATGGTTCTTATAATCAATGAGAACGGTTTCTCCCGCAAGATGGCCGCCGCAGCCTTCATATACTTCAAAGTGAAGCTCGCCGAAATCATAGAAGCCCACCTGGCAAAGCGGTGCGCTGCATTCTCCCTCATTTTTCCACGGCACTGTGATTTTATCCGGATCGCAGGGCTCATATGAGGTCAGTATCTTGCATATGCCGATATACGGCTTGTGCAGTGCGTTTCTCTCGCGGAAGCCACCCTGCTCCTCATATTCAAGCGCAAGGCACTCCTTCGTTTTCGAGCTTGCAATAACCTCTTCAAATTCGGAAAGCAGGCCGCAATGGTCAAGATCCGCATGGGTTATGAGTATTTTCTTTTTCGCGGTCTTATAATCGGGGAGAATTCTCTCAAACAGGCGAAGCATTTCGGGCTTATAGCAGGCATAGCCGCTATCGACAAACAAAAGCTCATCGCCGCTCCTTATAATCATCGTGTTGCTTCCGCAAGGCGGCTCTATGAGAAGCATATCCGTGTTTTCCGCAAGCTGATGCCGCGTTATCCTCGGATTGAACGCATCGCCTCTGCAGAGCGCAAGCAGCTCGGCAAATTTGCTTATGCTGTCAAACGTGCGATAAGGCGAAAGCCCCGTTTCGTCAAGAGTCTGCATCGCGAGATTCGCATTGACGAGAAGCGAATTCTTGTTCTCTTCGGATATCTGCATCGTCTCGACGAGGCTTGAGACAAACGAATTATAGAAAATGCTGTTGTCAAAAATCTTTTCCGAGCGGTTATAGTCTATAACCCTGACATCGCAGAGCTTTTCCGCGCGGCTTATAAATTCCGTGATCTTATCCGGATTTTCTACGAACAAGCCCATTTTGAAAAGCTGATATTCCGTTCCGTTCTCCTGCGAGCTGATATAGGATATATTGAATTTGAATTCATCAATGAGCTCAAGCACGTTTGTTACGCTTCCCGGAACATCAAGCAAGCGAAACTCAAGAAGAACAACGCTCTTCTCATCCGTAACGTTTCTCAGGTATCCTATTTCACGGAGCTGAAGCTCTGCAAGCTCGAGCTTTTCCCGCTCTCCCTCGACATCTATAAAGAGCGTGTTGACGTCAACCGCCTTATTATAGCTCACTCTCGTTATATTGAGACCGAGCGATTCAAAGCAACGGCTTGCTTTCAGAAACGCCCCTATATGATCGGGCATCGTCGTTACATAAGTCTTTTTCATTTTTATTTTTCTCCGTTTGCCGCGCGCCTTACCGCCTTCGCAAACTGATCGGCACAAGATGTATCCTTATATCCACAGGTATTACCGAGAAGCTTCTCCTCGATCTCCGTAACGGTCATCCCATCGCAAAGCTTTGAAATTGCCTTGAGATTTCCGTTGCATCCGCCGAGGAACTCGATATTTGAAACTACCTCGCCGTCAATATCAAAATTTATCTGCATTGCGCATACACCGCGCGTCTTATATGAATATCGCATTTTATTCAACCTCAACGATTCCGTCATCACAGACCGTTATTTTCATCCCGTCTTTAACATAGTCAAGAAACTCATCTCCAAGCGAATCGACAACGGGCATCGAAACGCCGTCCACCCAGACATCCGCAAGCACCGCACCTGCCGCCGCAAGCGAATCTATCGGCTTTGAGAACAGTATGCAGGCGGGATTTCTCTTCATCGCGCAGGCGCAATAGAGGACCATTCCGCCCGTCGTCGAGCCGATCGTCTGCGGAATGCAGAGCGCTTTTCCCGCCATAGGCTTTCCATAGAGATCGGGGTTATTCTGATCGCCGCACTTCGCCGTCTTATCTCCGAACTGAAGCGGCTTCTGGAAGGATGCAAGCGTATTGAGACCTCCCCTTGAAACGAGTGCCTCAGCACTTGCCTTTCCCGGAGTTACAATTCTTCCCTGAAACTTCTTCATCTGCTCTCACCTCCGGTTATAATAGAAAGAATTTCTTCGTCTCTGTAGTATTTCGCTGTCGTATATGTGCGAAGCTTATTTGATGAAGTTATGACAGGCATTTTCGCGCACATCGGATTATTCATATACATAAGCGGGCAGATATATGAAGTTATAACGCCAAAAGCCTTGAGCTTTGCCGCATATTCCGTCGCCTCGAATTCGCGGAGCACGCCCGGTGCCGCGGTGAACACCGTCGGGACGGTGACCTTTTTTCTGCCGTTTGCGGAAAATGCCTTTTCGAGATTCTCCGTCCAGTCTATAAGCTGACGGAGTGACATATGCGGGCATCCGACGAAGCAGAGCTTCGGGCTTGCTTCGGGATTTTTCCAGATGACCGGATATTCGCGCTGAACGCGCGCGAGCTCCTCATCATCTATGACATATTCCCTTGCGTCCTCGCGGATGAGCTCTTTTCCCTGAAGCTTTGCCTCGGGAGTAAGGTTATCGATATGATAAAGACCTACTGCGCCGTTTGAAGCCGTCGCCGCACCGAAATCCTTGAGATATGTGCAGGCGCTGTCGGAAAGCTCGGTGCCGAGCCATTTATCAAGCCCGACAACATATGGGACATCCTCCATAACCTTCATACCAATCGCGGAGCCGAGAAGCTGAGCCTCGGGTTTTTTCGTTGTCTCCACGCGGACTATCCACGAAGCTTTTCTTCCCTCATCTGTCAGAAGCCCGAAATACGGAACGCAACCGACGATCGAGCCCATAAGATCTATTATTCCCGAATTGCGGTTACATCTTGCGCCGATGACGCTGTTTGCATAGACGACGGCGGAGGATTCCGCCCAGCTGAGGATATCGCCGAATTTCGGCTTATTGCCAACCTCATCCATATAGCAGGTGCAGGTGAAAGCATCTTCGTTCATCAGACCGAGCTTCTGAAGCTGACCCTCATAGAAATCCTGCTTATTATACATAAACTTATTAAAGACAAGCTTCTGGATAAGATTCTGCGGGACATTCTTATCAAGCGGGCGCGGGTCCATCGAAAATTTCTGCGAGGAGACCGCACCTGCCTCTATGAGCTTTTCCATAAGTTCATAGACAGGCTCAAGAACGCCGAGTCCGAACGATGTTACGAGATGGTTATATTCCGACGTTACGGGAACAAGCTTTTCCGCGCCGAATGCCTCTCCATACATAACGAGAGTCTTCATAACCTTTGCCATCGTCTCGCCGCGAGCGCCGTCAAGTATTGCCTTTTGCTCTTCATTTAAAATCATAGCCATAAATATCGCCTCCTCAAATCTTCATTCCGATATCCCATGCGCCCCAGATTACGGTGCGGAGGTTTCCGACCTTTGCGGCATCTCCGATGATATGGATATGCTTGCCCTTCGGAGCAACAGGCGCGGGATTATAACCGACGGAGAGAATGACGGAATCCGCATTCACCTCGAATGTTTTTCCTTCCTTATCCTTGAGGACAACGCTTTTCTCCTTTATCTCGGAAAGCGCGGTTTCAAGATGAACGGGGACTTTGTTTGTCTTGAAGAAATCGCGGAGATAGCTCGTGTTCGCAAGGCAGATTCCCGGCGTCGTTATAAGGTCATCCATCATTTCGACGATGACGGGCTTCTTTCCTCCGAGATAGAGGTCATATGCTATTTCACAACCGGTGAGACCGCCGCCGATTATGACGACGTTTTCGCCGACGGCTTTGTTTCCGAGAAGATAATCCACCGCCTGAACGGCATTTTCCGCACCCTTGACGGGGATCTTCTTTGCGATTGCGCCCGTCGCCACGATGACCTCATCGGCATCGAGGGACGCGACATCCGTTATTTCCGAGTTCATCTTAACCTCAATCGGATATTTTGCAAGCTCGGGGATATACC
>JAZSHZ010000180.1:0-6912 GCA_045533555.1 Eubacteriales bacterium | reverse complement strand
AGCACAAACACCTCTGTTGCAACAATTGACGCTTCAACCGGTAAGGTTGAAACCAAATCTGCCGGACAGACGGAAATCAAGGCGGAGATTGAGGTTGAGGGCGAAAAGATTGTCGGCACAAAAACGCTCAATGTCATAACTCCCGATGCAGGCGAAAATCCCGGAACACTCGTGTACGCAACTCATTCGAATGCTTTCTTCCTCGATAAGATGTATTCTTATACGACAGCACCGAAAGACGGTTGGGCATCCATTCTCGACGGAACGCGTAACGGAACGCTCCTTATGAATCTTCAGCTTGCACACTGGAATGCTAAGGTGAATAAGGATGTTGGCGGAAACATCGTTTCTCCGTTCTATATTATGGATCTTTCAAAAACTCGTCCTTGGGGTGTTGAGATTCCTGCAATAAAGAACACAAACTCAATTCAGGTAAATGCAACGGCTACGGTAATTCAGTTCAAATCAAGCTACTACGGGCAAGCAAGCACAAATCGTCCGTATATTGCATACAGATTGAGAATTCCGTATGCGGGAAATTACAATCTTGATGTATACTCTGCAACTGCACACGGCAAAGCTGATGCACTTGTCGATGTTCACTTCGGGGTAGCCGGAAAATCTCAGTATGCAGCAAAGGATATCGACGGACTCATCGCAGACCTTCCGAAAGCAGGAACATATCAGAGTAAAAAGAATGCTACTTCAAGCGTAGGCACAATTAACGTTCCGTCTCCGGGCGAATACATTCTTATATTCAATCCGACAGTAGAAAATCTTGCGATTGCTTCGGAAACATTCTCAAATTCGTCAGGTTCAATCAATGACCTTCAGGCAATCTATCTTTCCGAATTAAGACTCGTCCCGATTGAACTTCCCGACAGAATTGAAGTTTCGTTTGATGAATATTCGTCCTCATTCAAGGCAGGCACAAGCTTCAAAGCTTCTGCAGAGGGCTATGCGGGTACAAAACCGTATGAGCTTGCAGGTTTCAAATGGTCAAGCTCGGATACCGATATTGCCGTTGTTGATGAAACAACAGGTGAAGTGTTTACCAAAAAGTCAGGAAACGTTGATATTATTGCAGAGGTATCTGTTGCAGGAACTACCCTCAGCGGAAAGCAAACACTCACCGTAACCGATTGGGAAGCTCCTTCGGAAAAAAAGGCGATTAATTATTCAATGAGATCCGGTTCATTCTTCCTTGATAAGATGTATGCTTATCAGTCGGCACCTGCTGTCGGCGGTTGGGAAGCAATTACAGACGGAACACGTATTGGAACACTCATTATGAACTGGAACCTTATGAACTGGAAGTCAAAGGTAAATAAGGATGCAGAAGGAAATATAGTCTCACCGTTCTATATTATGGACAGCTCCAAGAGCGAACTTTGGGGTGTTGAAACACCGCTTGGTGATTCTGTCTACAGCTATCAGCTTCACACGAATTACCTTATGGCTCAGCTTCATGCAGACAAATACGGTGATTTGAGTGCTACACGTCCGTATCTGGCGCTCAGACTCAGGGTTCCGTATGCAGGCAAATTTAAACTCGATGTAAATTCAAGCTATGCAGGTGCTCAGAATGCACTCGTCGATGTATATTTTGGAGTGGCTGACCGTGCAAAATACTCATCATCCGATATTGATGCGGTGATTGCGGATGACAGCTTTAAAAATGTAGGAACATTCAAATCGGTCACAGGCACAACTGCAAACATCGGCTGGGTAGATGTAAAGAACCCGGGCGAATATATTCTTATATTCAACCCGACAAAGGAACTCTTTGAACAGAATTCAAACACCTTCAGTAATACCTCGGGAAGTGTTACGGATCTTCAGAGCATCTATATATCCGAAATAACCCTTGACCCGATTGATGAAATATCCGTTGCAGGCTTGTCCGTACCTGATGAAATCGAAGTCGGGAAATATGCATTTGCAAAAGCAATGGCATATACCGAATCCGGTGCAGCTGCAGATTTGTCGCTCGTTCCGTATACATTCAAATCCTCGGATGAGAGCATTGTGGTAATCGATAGGGAAAGCGGCGAGATTTATGCAAAGAAGGCAGGTCTTGTCGAGCTTTCGGTAACACTTGAAGCTTACGGTGAAACAGTTGTCGGTAAAAAGACAATCTCCGTGAAAGCACCTTTTGAAGCAACTGAAATTCCCGAAGTGCTCAACTTCGATTTCCCGCTTGGATATCTCGGAGCAGGTGAGTCACAGTTCATTAAGGTAACAGATGCTGACGGAAACTATCCGGGCAGCGGTCTCAAATACGAATACACAATTGAAAACGAAGATATTATCAAAGAAGACGACGGATGCTTCACCGGTGTTTCTCTCGGACAGAGTGAAGTAACCGCAAAGGTAACTCTCGGTGATACCGAGCGCGAATTCAGGTTCAGACTCGCTGTAGTCGGTGAAAATATGCTTATCCGTCACGGCGTAAACCACGGCGAATTTGAGAGAGGGGTCTACCTTTCCGACAACAGTGTACCCGGAATCAAGAATGCCGATGTGTTCTGGCGTGCAACAAGAGATGCAAAGCGTGACATCTACAATTACGAGCATATCAAGAATGTTGTTTCGGATATAACAGGAAGAAAAACCAATATGTTCAAGGTTATGGTTGACAACACTCCGGCAACCGATCCGTCTTCATTGCACCGAATTTTCAGAATCGAAAATACAGCAGCGTTCTATAACGAGGAAGGAACAAGCCACGCCGGCGGAATAAACGTCGAAGACGGCAGAATTTACGAGTTCTCGGGCTTTGTAAAGCTCGATAACGTAAAGGTTATGCCGCAAACCCTTGTTCAGCTGTTCTACTATACGGTCAGCGGAACAAAGCTTACCGAAATTGATTCGCTCTCCATAAATCTTTGGGGCGATAAGACAGGCGACCAGCCGTGGACATATTTTACCACAGGTCCCGTATGTATGAACTTTGGGCAGAATATGGCAATCAGACCGAAGGTTCAGTTCTCAACAAACAGTGCAGATCAGGGCTATGAAACGAGCCTTGCACATATGTCCTTCCGTGAAGTCAGGTTCGACACTGTCGATTTTAAACTCAAGGGAAGCCTTGAAGAAGCAAAGACCTACGATACATTTGAGACAACTGTCGATATGTATACAAGCACGGGCAAAAAGATTGCGTTTGCAAAAGACGGCGGAAAGGCAAAGATAGAATATTCAACAACCAACCCCGTTGTTGCAAAGGTTTCGGAAAACGGTACAATCACGGTCGTCAGCGACGGTGAATGCGAAATCAAAGCAACCGTAACAATCGGAAACGAAACTCAGGTCGGAATCATTCCGATAAAGGTTTCGGGTCTTGAGGTTATGTTCGAAAGCATGGAAGCAACTTCGGACAAATCCGAGCTTAAACCGGGCGAAACCGCAGATATTTCAATCAAATACTACAATACCGACAGAACCGAATATTCGGGAGAAGGTGTAACGCTCTTCTATGAAAGTGCAACACCTGAAATTGCAACCGTAGACCAGAACGGTACGGTAACAGCAAAGAGTGCAGGAACTGCAACAATCAACGTCTATGCTTCAACGGGAAGCTACAACACAAGAACCTCCGTCAATATCGCAATTATTGATACAACAAAGCTTGTCAGTGCAAAAATAGTTGGTGCGACAAGTGTTGAAGAAGGGTTCGATATAAAGCTTTCCGTAAATGCAATGCACGAAAGCGGATCTGCAGCGGATATCTCGCGTTGTGATGTAAGGTTTGCACTTGTAAATGATGAAGATGCGGCAATCATCAGAGTATCCTCCGACGGTACGGTGACAGGTGTTTCTGAAGGTACTGCAAAAGTCATTGCAACGGTTTCTGCAAATGATTCAACAGTAACCACAGAGCAGTTTGAAGTTGAAGTTACGGTAAATTCACCGAGAGGTAAATTGTTTGACTTCTGTGCAAGACCGGCAAACACTTCGGCACTTAACGCAACGATTGAAGAAGATGAGTGGCGCGTAAACCGTAATGAAACATCTTCCACACGAATTACCGAGGCACTCAACGGAGACTTCAAGAGAATACGTCATCTTGCACACGGTATTCAGTTCTCTGCACCGAAAGCAGATAATACCGTTGAATCGGATATAACATTTGATATTAAGGTAGACTATTCAGGCTGGTATCAGCCGTTGTTTGTTGGTGCGAGAACACAATCGGGAAGACCCGGCATTCTCTACATCAATGGCGAGTATGCAGGCAGATGCGACTTTAGTGCGGAAGATGATGATGTTAATAATCCGATTTCCGTAAAACTTAACCCCGTATATCTTGAAAAGGGTATAAACACGCTTACGGTACGTGCTCTTGTTGCAGGATACGTGTATCCGAGATCATTGACACTTAATTACATTGATTCGGAACCTGCACTTTCGGAGGTTGTAATCAACACGGATGCCGATTCCGTACCGGTAGGTGCAAGTATCGGCTTTGATGTAGGTGCAGTGCTCAGCAACGGCTCTTTACTGAATTTCGGTCTAAACAGGGACGGTTCGGTCAACGAAAACGGTTACTACACATTGACCGATGCAGGTGAAGGCGATGTTGATATCTCAGGTAACACAATAACAGGTATTGGTGCGGGAGATGTCACACTCACGGCAAAGGTGTTCTATAACGGTACGGAATTTGAACCGACAAAAGATATCAGCGTAACACCCGAAGGCTTTACATCCGTTGTCGTTTCGTCGGAATCATGGGTTATGGCTCCGGGTGGAAACGGCTATGCTCTCACTGTCAAAGCAATCAATAACATCGGTGCTGAAATGGATATGACAGGCGCATTGGTAGAGTATGAAAGTTCTGATGAAGCAGTTGTAACGGTTGATGACAATGGCTTTATGACTCCGGGAGAGCAGGGAACTGCCACGGTATTTGCAACCGTAACTATGCCGGACGGAGTATCGCACACCGGGTCAATGAATGTTTCGGTACGTCACGGCAAGACAAAATCAACCTATTATACTCCTGAAGAGATTGCCACAGCACGTGAAAATATCGAAAAGTACGACTGGGCAAAAGCAGACTACGATACGATCATACAGAAAGCCGATTACTATGTATCAAACCTTGATACAATCTACGAGCTTATACCGTCGCAGGGAGTACCGCGCGGATACGCAAACGGCTACACCGGTGACCCCAATATTCGAATTTGTAAATATTGCGGTAAATCCCTCCATACGTACGGAACGTATCCGTGGAGTGTAAAGAACGGTCTCACACGTCCGTGGAAGGTTCAGTGTCCTGAATGTCAGAGATATTTCCCGAGTAACGATTTTGCAAAGCTTTATGAACTTGGCAAGAATGAACACGGCGAATATGATGTAAATCTCGCTCACGAGAGAAACGAACAGCTCAAAGCTGAAACAAACGGAGAGGTCGACTATCTCAAGAACATTCTTTATCCGGAACTTTACAATCCGAGCAGTTCCTTGTACAACAAAGATCCTCTTACGGGAGACACAATCGACGGCACAAAGTGGGGCGTTGACGACGGTCTTGGATACGATACCGGAAGAGTTTACCCGAACGGTGTGCCCGAAGTCCATATCTATGTTGCAATCTACAACCATATGGGGTTGTGGTATGCGGCAGGTGGTGATGGCGGTAACGCAAACCCGCAGAAAGAGGTAATCAAAAATTCACTGAATACATTGCGTGATGCATATCTTTATACGGGAGATAAGAAGTACGGAAGAGCCGGCGCAATAATTCTCGACCGTGTCGCAGACTTCTACCCCGATTTGAATATGCGCGAGTATTATGACGAAGAACTTGGTATTGTAAAATTCCAGAATTCAGGTGCTTCTTACGGAAAGGCCGTAGGCGCAATCTGGGAAGCCGGATTTATGGGACCGACATTCTCAACGTCATACGATGCATTTTTCGATATATATGATGATCCTCGGGTTATTACTTATCTTTCCGAGAAAGCAAACAAATACAATTATGAAGACAAACTTGCAGATGTTAATTCCGAAACAGGCGAAAAGCGTGTAACGAGTGAAACACTTCGAAGAAACGTCGAGAAAAATATCCTTGAAGAAACGCTTGTCGGTGTTCAGAATGCATTAATTGCAGGTAACTTCGGATTCAAGCAGGATTCTCTTGCAAAAGCAGCTGTTATCCTCGATACTCAGCCGAAGACTCAGGAAATCATCGACTTTGTCATGAAACCTGGTACGGTTAAGAACGGAAAGTGTTCCGGTGGTAATGTTATGCCGCAGATTATGAACACTGTTGACCGCGATGGTATCGGAACAGAATCATCACTCAGCTATAATAAAATCTGGGCTACAAACCTTCTTGAAATGGCACAGACACTTTCGGGGTATGAGGATGTTGAAGTTAAGGATGACCTCCTCGCAAACCCGAAATACATCAAGATGCTTCAGATTGAGTTTGCAAACATCCTTGCAGGTATCCGTCGAGCCAACATCGGTGATGCCGGTACCGCGGGACTTATAGGTCTTTCATTCTCTCAGGATCTCTTCCTTGCAGCACTCGAATCAATCGATAAGTGGGACGCATCCGATGAATTTAAAGAGGAAAAGAGAATACTCTTCTCTCAGATTCTTTACTATTCAAACGGAAACACTGTCAAGGGACTTCACTCCGATATATTCACAAAGAACCCGGAAGCCTTGCAGAAGAATATTGATGCGATAATCAAAAAGCACGGAGAATATAACCCTGTATCAAGCAGTCTGTTCACCGGTTACGGATTTGCGTCAATTCAGGACGGTATAGACTACCGAAATCAGACAAGCGAGTCCAACCTCGATATAACAACACGCGATTTCTGGATGTACTTCGGCGGAGGCGGAACAATGTCTCACCGCCATTATGACAAAGTCGGAGGCCAAGCGGTC
>JAZSHZ010000216.1:0-10197 GCA_045533555.1 Eubacteriales bacterium | reverse complement strand
GATAAAAAAGATTTTTCGTATCGTCCATTTAGTTGCAGTAAAATGTGCCTTGGTGAGCCAGTGCTGGTTGAAAACAAAAGAATAAACATAGTTGAAGGTTCATATTCGTGCCATGAAAATTTGTATAAGTATTATGATTACAGAATATTTGTTACAATTGATAAGAATGAACAGTTGCAGAGAATAAGAAAAAGAAATGGCGAAAAATAAGGCAAAACGTATAATTTCTCTTATCATCGCAATTGCAATGATGGTCACTTTGCTTCCGACTGTGACTGTTTTTGCGAAGGATTTGAGGACTTATACATATAATTTCAGTTACAAGGCTTTAGGGCTTACCGAAAATATAAGCCACAGTAATCATATTACCGCAACTATCGGTGCGGATGGCAGCTTTGGTAATTACTATTCTTCTGAAAATGCTTATGCAGATTCCAATAAGTGGATTTTTGTAGGAAGACGCAGTAGCTACAGCGGCTTTACGAGAGAGGGATATATGGATGTCTCTCTTGGAAGTGCAGCTCTTCTTCCGGGTGAAGGCACAGGACAGCAGGCGTTTGTGCTTAAGATTAACGTCCCGGAGGGCGGAACATTCTCACCTGCTATAAGTTTCAACAAAGTTAATTTGGGTGCGATATTGGATTTCTATATTGTCGATACCGATACGGAAGGCTTTGAAGCTAAGAAAATTGCAAGTGTTACCGGTGGAAACGGCAATATTCCCAGTGTTCTTAATGCACTCAAAGAGGCGGGAGAAAAATATCATCTTGGTTCTGCAGATACATATGCAGGCTCAACTGATGCAAATCCTGTGACACTAAAAACAGTCACACTTGAGGCGGGCGATTATTGGCTTGTATGTGAGTTGAGTGGCTTGAATGCTGCGCTTACAGAAGCTGCGAAATACACTGTTCAGCTTAAGAGTTTCGCATTGAATGAGGTAAGTGCTGAAATTTCGCTTGATATTTCTGATAACAAGCTCACTGTTGGCGATACTGCAACACTTTCAAGTGTTGTAAAGAACATTGCGGGAGCAATCGTAACACCAGATATTACATACACATACGATGAAGCAATCGTATCAGTGGATAAAGGTGGTAATGTTACTGCAATTGGTGCAGGAAATACACAGATAAAGGCAACCGCTGTCGTTGATGGTGTTGAAATCAATGACGTAGTCTCCGTAAGTGTTGCGCCGAAGATTGACGGAAATGAAGATATTGTTCTTGAGTATCTTTTCGGAACGAGTGTTCTCAGAGATGAAACTCTCAACGGAACGACAATGGGATTAAGTGCTTCCGGAGGACTGCAGGGGATAATAACATCATTTGACCAGCTCAATTCGACAACGCAGCCGTGGCTGCTTAAAAATCAGTATAAAGCTGCTGCTTCAAATATAACTGCAAACAGATTGCTCTTCGCGGCGACGCAATCAAATATCCAGGCAGGTAATGCATGGATGGTCTTTAAAATTCAGATTCCAAAGGGAACCTTTAAATTTGAAGTAAGTGTTGCTGATTATATGTATGGTTCGGGAATTGACGTATATCTTTTCCCGAGTAACGGGATAAACAGTGCCGGTGCTGCAGAATTCAACAGACTGACACCTGTTGGCCATTTTGAAACATATTCGGAAAGCGGAAATGGAAATACTTTCAAAAACAAGACCGTTGCTGATGTTGTCAATATTGATAAGGATGACGACTATTTTGTGGCGTTTAAGCTGACTGATGGCGGACATTTCAATGCTTCAAACAACCGTGAGATGATTTATCTTTCAAAGTTTATTTTCTCATCGCTTCGTCCTGAAATGGAATTTACCGTATCTTCGGACGAACTTGAGGTAGGAGATACAGCGACTGTTTCTACTTTAATAAAGAATGCGGCAGGGGAAACAGTAACTCCGAACGTTGCATATTCGTATGATGAGAATATTATTTCGGTTGAAAATGGTGTTGTAACTGCGCTTTCAGAGGGTGACACCGAGATAAAAGCAACTGCAACTGTTGACGGCGTTGAGTTGACCAAGACGGCATCTATCGTTGTTGTCGCGAAGGATCCGGGTAATGTCGGTGTAAACCTCGAATACGTATTCAAGTCAAGCTCGTTCTCTGAAGAAATGATTGCCGAGGCAACTGTTGATGAGGCAAACAAGTTCAACGGATATTTTGGTGGCGTATTGCGCAACGTTGAATTTTTGCGTGAATACAGTGCGATCGATGCATCGCTTCCTCAGTGGAAGCTCGCTCCTATGAGTTGCACTACGTTCAATGTTGCATCGAATCAGATTAACCTTAATGTTAAGCCGGCAAATTACGGAAAAGAGCTTCCGTCTTCTGCTCTCATTTTTACATTAAAGGTTCCGAATAAAGGAAATTACAAACTCGCTCTGAATGCGAATAAAGCTGATATAGGCACAGGAGCGGATGTTTATTTCATAAATGCGTCTGATTATCCGTCTCTCAATCGCGAGGATATTAACAAGTTGACTCCTGTCGGATATTTTGATACAAAGGGAAGCGGCGAAACCGGATATGTTGAACTCGGAACGGTAACTGCAACAAAACGCGGAGATTATTATCTTGTTTTCGATTTTAACACGGAAAACACATCTGTCAACAATAAGGGTGATCAGTATCTCTATCTTACGGGAGCTAAACTTTATGAAGCACTTCCGACGCTCTCTCTTTCTGTAGATGCAGATTATATAGAAGTCGGAGAAGAGTATGCTTTGGATGCTGTTGTTAGGGATGCTTTCGGTAAGGAAATCAAAGATGCTGAACTTGATTACCAAATTGTTCCCGAGGGTATTATAACAATAGAAAATGGTAAAATCAAAGGTCTTGCGGCAGGAAAAGCCAAGATTACCGCAAGTGTTAAAGACGGAATAGAAGGTAAATCGGTTTTGGCGACTCTTGATATCGAAGCTCTCGACTTCACGAAACCCATTCCGACACTTAAGTATGTATTCTCATATAAAACGCTTTTAGATGCGAAAGAGAGAATAGCGTTTTCAGCATTTGTAAACTATGCTCCGTATGGTTCGTATCCCGAATGTCTTGATCTTACGCAGACAGCACCTTGGACTGTAGTCGGAACGCGCGGTAGCTATTCCGGATTTATTGATGCAACGTACTTCAATTTCGGAATTGATGAAATCGGTCTCGATACAGATGCGGAACTTTATGAGCAGGGACTTCCGGGAAAAACAAATCACGGCTTTGTGATGAAGATTAACGTTCCGAACACAGGACTTTATACGCCGTCACTTCAGTACGTTGATTCACCGTATGGCATGAAGCTAGAAATGTATATTTTCCCGACAACGGAGAGCGGAACTCTTTCGGCGGATAAGCTTACTGCGGTAGGAACGAACAATAGCTCGGCTGCGAATATAGGCGCGGCATCAAAGATGCTTACTCCGGACAGTGAGTTCTATGTCGGAACTGTTAAAACCAGCCCGACGGAGGATATGCCTGTATACAAGAGCATTGTTCTTCGTGAAGGCGATTATTTCCTCTTCTTCAAGCCTGTTGCAGGCTCTGAGAGTATGCTCGGAACAAGCGGGAAATATCAGGTTCATATAGTAGTGCTCACGCTTACAAAAACCTCCACATATATTGTTCTCGGCGGTGCAAAGAGCGTCGGAATAGGTGACCGTGCAACGGTTACGGCTGAGGTTCGCGATGTCAAGGGGAATCTCATTCCCGATGCAGTTGTAACGTTTGATAGCACTGATAAAAACGTTGCGACCGTCGATGCGGAAACTGGTGTTGTAACGGGATTGAATAAAGGTAAGACCACTATTGTTGCAACAACGGAAATCAACAGTGAAACATTCAAGAGTGAAGTAATTCTTGATGTTTATGCGATAGGCTTTGAGCGCGTTGAGGCGGAAGATCTCAGCATTGAATATTCCGATGAGAACAAAACCGCTCAGATCGTTTCCAAAGCATATCTTAATAACGGGGATGAAGTTTCTGTTGAAGATATTATTCTTCAGTATAAGTCAAATACTCCCGATATCGTTTCCGTTGATGAGAACGGTGTTGTAACTGCTCTTCGTGCAGGTAAAGGAATTGTTGAGGTTATCGGCGTTATGGGTGATGTCGCAAAGGTATGCGAGGTTGAAGTCCGCGTAACCGATAACAGCAGTATTGCATCTGTCGAAGTAACGGGTGCGGAAACTGTCGGATATCTCAGGGATATTCAGCTTTCGCTGAAGGTCAATTATGAGGACGGAAGAAGCATTGATATTTCAGGACCCGTTGCCGATTTCTATCCCGATGCAACGGTCGAATGGAAAATTCTTGAATCCGATGCCGTCGGAGCGGTAAGTATTGATGAAAACGGAGTTTTGTTCGGCGAAGTTCCCGGCGCTTCCGCAAAGATTGGTGCGGTGCTCAAGGTCGGCGGACAGACGGTCGAATCCGCGGAGGGTCTTGACGTCACTGTCGGTGAAAGTGAGGGAGAAGATCTCAGAAGCTTCGGATATGACCTTTATGCAACCCTGGCAAGCGGCGCAAAGTTTGTCGATATCGATGTTGACGGCTGGGAACCGGATATTGCAAATTCTGCAAGTCAGGCAAGATTCCAGATAACTTCAACGGGCTTGAATGCGCAGACCAATGCTCCGAATCAGAAGATTTATATTAAAGTCAAGGTTCCTTACAGCGGCCTTTATGATTTCTCGCTTTCGGGAAGAGCATACGGTTCAAGAGGCGCTGAACACGTCGGAATATTTATGGACGGAAGATACGTCGGTGAATATTCTTATTATAAGAATTCATTGACCCGCGATCTTGTCGCAAAGTCACTTTCTGCAATATATCTTGAGGCAGGAGAGCATATAATTACAACCGTAACATATCCGAATGAAGGCTTCTCCGAATATTACACTCAGATGATGAGAACGCTTTATTTCACCGCAGAATCGAAGGATTTCGGCATGAAGGGTATAATCGCTGAGGATGAAGCATTCTGCCTTGCAGTCGGAGACGTTGTGAATCCGTATGCAAGAATGGAAACCGATGCAGGCTTTGCTTATGCCTGGGCAGAGGCGGATGATAAGCTTCTTGATATAAGCTATAGCGTTTCTGCGTCAGTTGCTGAGGACGGAAGCAACAGTTATGTTGTCAGCGTTGATGAAAAGGGTAATATTACCGCTCTTGCAAACGGTACTGCGGAGGTAACCATTAAGGCGGAAAGAAAAGATAAGAGCGAGAGCTTTGAAAAGGTTATTTACGTGACGGTTGCAGGCTTGAGTGGCGTTCTTGAAAATCCGAGAAGCACGTTCTACACAGGAGAATCGGTCGATATGGTTCTTTCTTTTGTAAAGGCAGACGGAAGTGCGGTCGATATCGTTCCGACGGTTGTCTGGTCAAGCTCGGCCGAGAATATAATTTCTTTTGAAGGAAGCGTGCTCAATGCAAAGAGCGTTGGAAGCGCTGTTATAACCGCAAAGGATTCGGCAAACGGAAATGTTCTTTTTGAGGACACGGTTGAGGTTCAGGAGGATTATTACGGCCGCGTCGTAATCAGCGGAGAACCCTCCTTGACGCTCCGCCCTGAAAGAAAAGCAACGCTTTCGGCAAAAGCATTGACGATGGGCGGAAAAGAACTTGATATGGAAGGTTCGAAAATCGTCTGGAATGTTCCGGATGAATATTCGGAGATCATAACCGTCTCGGATGACGGAATAATCACGGCACTTGCGGCGGGAACAGCGTCCGTTTCGGCAACCGTTGTTCTCGCAGACGGAAGCGAGGCTGCAGGCGAAGCCGAGGTTTCGGTTCGCGAAGGTAAGGTTTCGAGAACGTACTATACCGAGACGAAAGTTCAGGCTGCAAGAGAAAATGCTCAAAAATATTCATGGGCAAAAAGTGAAGTTAATGCGGCAATCAAAGCAGCCGATAAGTATTTGAATCTTACCTTGGAGGATGCATGGAATCTCATCCCCGGCGAAGGCATTCCGCGTTCATGGTATGTCGGAATCAAGGGCGATCCCGATAGATATTATTGCCGTTACTGCGGAAGCGATTTGAAGCTTTCAAACGGAAGTTATCCGTGGTTAACAAACCCGCTTACAAAACCATGGAAGGTTCAGTGTCCTGATTGCCAGCGACTTTTCCCGTCAAATGATTTTGCAAGCTTCTATAAACTTGGTCTTGATCCGGATACGGGTGTCTTCAATCGTGATCTTGCACTCGAAAGACATCTTGAAATGTTTGGCGGAACATACGGTTACGGATATCTTAAGAATGATCTTTATCCCGAGCTCAGAAACACGGGTCTTGATCCGAGAACGAAGCAGACCATAACTCACGGATGGGGCAAGCTTCCGAAGGAGCCCGAAAACATCGCCGATGTCTGGGGCGTTGATGACGGCTACGGATATGAAACGGGAAGAATGGCAACCGATTCTGTCAGAGAAGCACACACATATATTTCGTTCTATAACCATTTTGGTCTTTGGTATCAGAGTGGAGCGCATAACTCGGCTGTAAACTATCTCGGTATAGTAAATCTTTCTAAGGCTTATGTGTATACAGGTGAAGAAAAATACGGTAAGCTTGCCGCTGTTATGATGGACAGACTTGCGGATGTATACCCCGATTTCTCCGCTTCCAAGGCAATTGCGGTCGGTGCGGAATTCGGAAATACAACCCACGGTAAAATTCTCAATAACATATGGGAGTCGCAGTTAGGTAAATTCTATATGTATGCATATGATGCTGTTTTCCCGATGTATGAGAATGAAGAGGTTCAGAAATTCTTGCAGGCAAAGGCTGAGCAATATCCGGGACTCGCAGATAAATCAAGTGCAAATGCAATTCGTGACAATATAGAAAATAACTATATCCTCGAAATGTATGATGCAGCAAAGGCACGAGAGGTAAGAGGTAACTTTGGCTTTGTTCAGTCAACAATAGGCGCTGCAGCCGTTGTTCTTGACAGACAACCCTATTCCACAGAAATGCTTGACTGGGTATTTGAAACAGGAATTGTTACTGATACCTCGGCATCAGGTGCGGACATTGCAAAGACGCTTATTGATGATGTCTCGCGTGACGGTCAGGGAACCGAGTCTCCTGCATATAACAGAATTTGGCTTCAGGATTTATGTGAGCTTGCGAATATGCTCGGAGATTATGAGAATAACGACGGATATTCGCTTTGGGATCATCCGAAGTATATTCAGATGGCAAGAGTTTATAATCAGGTGACGCTTGTTCGTCGCGGTATGCCGTCAATAGGTGACTCGGGCATGGCGGGAAGCTTTGGTGAATTCCCTGATGACGGAGAAACCATCCAGAATGCATTCAAATATACCAAGGATAATGAAGAGGCAAAGCAGGCGTCGATCGAGATAGCTCAGCATATTTATCATCTGCAAATGCTCTATAATAATGATCTTTCGAAACTTCATTATGATATCTTCACGCCTGATCCCAACAGTATTCAGGATGAGATTTATGCGATCATCGATGAATATGGCGAATATGATTATGATAAGAGCTCGATTACCACTGGATACGGACTTGCGGCGCTTCGCGGCGGTACGTTGTTCGACACGGTAGGTAACGATCAGATAAGAGATACTACCCGTGATTTCTGGATGTATTTCGGCGGTCAGAATTCGCATTCACACAATGATATGCTCAACATCGGCGTCGAAGCATACGGACTCAATCTTGCTCCCGAAAACGGATATCCCGAGGGCACGAGTGCAACTCCGTCGCGCGGACAGTGGACGAGCACGACGCTTGCGCATAACACGGTCGTTGTTGATGAAAAATCCTCATTCAAGCCTGCAAAAGCGGGAGATCCGCTTCACTTTGATGCCAAGGATATGCGCGTCAAGGTTATGGACGTTGAAGTCCCTGAGGCTTATGAAGAAACAAAGGAATATCGCAGAACCGTTGTTATGATAGATTATGACAGCGATATTTCATACGGAGTCGATTTTTTCAAGATTCTCGGCGGTGATGATCATCTCTATTCGTTCCACGCCGCAAGCGAAGTGATAGGAGATTATTCCGATAATATCGATTACTACGCACAGCCGACAGGCTCATATGCAGGTGTTGATGTTCCGTTTGGCGATGACCCGTGGACGGATACGTCAAATAACTATGCAAGGATGAAATATCCGTTGGGATATACCTGGCTCTTCGACGTTCGCCGTGCAGATAACCCCGATATTGCGGAGAACGAACCGTTCTACGTTGATTTCGATATTATCGATTTCAATAAGCACACAAGAAATACCGCAAAGATGGATATCAATCTTCGCCTGACGATGGTGAATGATTTCGCTCCCGATGAAATAACCTTTGCGAAAGGCTATCCGCCGCGAACAGAGAAAAACCTCAAAAATATCAAGTATTATGAGCATATGCTTGTTCGCCGCAAGGGAACAAACCTCAACACACTGTTTGCAACGGTCATTGAACCGTATAACGGTGAGCGTTATATAAAGAATATTTCAAGGGTAGAAATGATTCCTTCCGAAGCTTCGGGAACGGATAAGGCTGCGGCTGTTAAGATTGAGCTTTGCGATGGCAGAATTGACTATGTTATCTATGCGCAGAACAACAACGTAACGTATAAGGTCAAGGATGGCGATTATGAGTTTGACTTCCGCGGCTTCGTCGGTGTCTGGTCTGTTGACGGCGATAATAATAACATCTATACCTATATTAACGACGGCGATGTTATCGGAAACATCAATACGGAGGAAGCCTCTGTTTCGGGAACTGTTTCCGACTTCACAAAAGATCTTGCGATAAATAACTATATCGATGTAGCTTTTGATGAAGCGGTTACGGATGAATCGGCGCTTCGTGACAGAATTATCATCGTTGAGCATAGCGGCGAGGGAAATGCGACGTATTTCATTGAAGATGCCGAGCTTGCCGAAGACGGTATGAGCGCAAGACTCAATCTCGGCGGCGTTACGCCGATAAGCGGACATATCGACCAATATAATATTGATCTTGGTTATAAATATGATATAGCTGAAGGTAAGAAGTTCGAAATTCCGCTTTCGTATGAGTTTGATGATTCTCCCGTCTTTGAAAAAATTCCCGATTCCATAACGACAAGCGCAGGAAGCTCGCTTTCGATTACTGTTAACGCTGTCGGTGCGGAAGACGGAGGAAATCTCACTTATTATGCAAAAACTCTCCCGAGAGGTGCCGCATTTAATTCGGAAACAAATACATTCTCCTGGAAGCCGACATCATCGCAGATTGGTGAAAACCTTGTCGGAATAACTGCGGTTGATGAAAAGGGACGAACAAAGACTTTGTACTTTACAGTAACGGTTTACGGTGCAACGACCTCAGGCGGCGGTGGCGGAACGTCATCCAATCCGGGAACGACAACAACGCCGACTATCCCCGCAACAAAACCGGAGGATAAGCCGACAACAGTCCCGACAACTCCGAGTGAGCCGAGCACACCGACAACACCCGAAACGGATAAAAATGTCCGCTTCATTGACCTCGGAAATCACTCCTGGGCGGCAGACGCAATCAATGCTCTTGCAGATGAAGGAATCATCAAGGGAACGAGTGAGAACACATTCTCACCTGCGGCTAACATCACAAGAGCAGACTTTGCAATACTTCTTGTCCGCGCATTCAAGCTTGCGAGTGATAATGAAGAAAACTTCGCGGATGTCCTCGAGAGTGACTACTTCGCAAAGGAACTCGCGATAGCTCGCAACACAGGCCTCGTCAACGGAATTGGCGAAAATAAATTTGCTCCGAGAAACAACATCACCCGTCAGGATATGATGGTAATTGTTTACAGAGCATTTGTTGCGATGGAAAAGGAATTTGTCACAACGGCAATTTCTGCCTCCGACTTTGACAAGGTTGCCGACTATGCAAAGGAAGCAGTCGCAGCGCTCGTCAATGCAGGACTCATCAACGGCAAGAACGGTCTCGTTGATCCGACGGCAAATACAACTCGCGCAGAAGTTGCAGTTCTTATAAAGCGAATTCTCGAGTATATAAGCAAATAAAGATAAACAAGGCTACGATTATGTGCACAGAACCGTAAAAAACGGACAATGAAAAAGCACACCCTCCTATGGTATAATAAAAACCATAGGAGGGATTTTTATGCCTAGAGAATACCGACACATCAAACAATACGAAAGAGAAATATTAGAGCTGAGAGAATAAG
>JAZSHZ010000200.1:0-10500 GCA_045533555.1 Eubacteriales bacterium | reverse complement strand
TCAAAGATAAAAAGTTTTTAAAAAAACAAAGTACCCGAAAGCACTTTGTTTTCAAATGCTTCCGGGCACTCACAATCCACGAGGTATTATTCCCACTCTTAAAAGCCACCTTATGCTGACACGGGTTCTCGTTTTTCTCGTGCGCTCTAATGGTATCTCGTCGCAAAATTTATATATATTCCTCGTATTCTACTAAAATTTTTACATCAAAATTTGCGTCAAAACAATTTAGCTGTCGGATATATCATCTTCGCTATTCAATGGCACACTTTACACTTGGTATATCTGCCATCGGCAGCCTCTGAGTTATAAATCCAAAAGCCATCAGATGTGTCCAATTTTGAGCAACCATATTTATGATATCTCTATATCGATATCGGTGGAATCTGTAGTTTCACCATCAGCACCCTGCGTTTTCTTGCCTTTTCTAATAATCTTTTTGATTAGCCAAACAGCAAATGAAAACGTTCCTAATATTAGTGCATATAAAATACCTTCCATTATTCCTTTTATGGCTCCCCGTTTTCCTGCTTCTTTTATTTGTGCAGATTGTGATAAAGATGATGCGTTGTCATCAAATTCAAAGCTATCCAATATTTCGTTTGAATAATTTCTTGAGTTGTAATTGTAATTATAGTGATACATCTGAATATAAGAAATATATCCATTATTAATTGTAATAGCTTGCACTCCATAAATATCAGGAGCACCAGAATAAAAGCCTCTTGCTACGTAGTATTTCTGGCTGTTATGAACTTCAATACTCGTTGTCAAGCCAGACCGTTCAAACAACTCGTTTATCAAATCAGTGGCGCCTATGCTTTCCATCGCATCATGAACTTTATTGTCATTGTAATCTGTGATATCTACATATGAACTCTCTCCCGTTTTCCACAGTTGAAGACTCATGTTCTTTGTTTCTGACATTGCCATTAATAATAAGTCGTCATTATCAAGCTCGCTTTTTATTCCTTCGCTTGCACTTTCAAGAATATATCCATTGTTTTTATAAATTAAGAAATCATCACCTAACGCAAAGGACACGTCTAATTCTTTAAAATACAAATTTTGACTTGCCAACGCAGAAACAGTAACAATGGGTAGTAAAAGCGCAACCGCAAACAACCCGATTAATAATCTTTTCATTATTTACAGCCCCTTTCTCGTGGTTTGTGCTTTACCGCGGTAAAGAGTATACCTTGTATTTCGTCTTTTTTTAACACATGTTCCCATTTCACGGCGATTAATTCACAATTGTGCGCATCAACCGATATAACAAAATACCGATTTAGTTTCTCACTATTGTTTGATATTTTAAATTAAAAATCCAAAGCAACTTACGTCAAATTTGCGTCAGGAGACGTTTTCAAAAAACAAAACGTTTCAAGAACCTCGCCGTTTCAAGGGTTTAAACACTTGTCAACCGTGCGGAATTATTCCCACTCGATAGTGCCGATGGGCTTCGGAGTGAGGTCATAGAGGACGCGGTTGATACCTTCTACTTCTTTTGTTATGCGGTCTGTAATCTTGTGGAGGACTGCATACGGGATTTCTTCGATTGTTGCGCTCATTGCGTCTGTTGTGTTGACAGCACGGATGATTGCAGGCCATGCTTCATATCTCTTTCCGTCACGGACACCAACGCTCTTGAAGTCCGGCACTGCAATGAAATACTGCCATACGTGTTCAGCAAGGCCGCAATTATCAAATTCTTCGCGGAGAATTGCATCTGCTTCGCGGAGAGCATTGAGGCGATCTCTCGTGATTGCACCAAGGCAACGTACACCGAGGCCCGGGCCCGGGAACGGCTGACGGTAAACCATAGCGTGCGGAAGGCCGAGAGCCTCTCCGACAACGCGAACTTCATCCTTATAAAGAAGCTTGACCGGCTCGACAAGCTCCATAGCCATATCTTCGGGAAGACCGCCGACATTATGGTGAGCCTTGACGCCGTCACTCTCGAGGATATCGGGGTAAATCGTTCCCTGAGCGAGGAATTCGATTCCCTCAAGCTTTGCAGCCTCTTCATCAAATACCTTGATAAATTCGCCGCCGATTATCTTGCGCTTACGCTCCGGTTCTGCAACATCTTTGAGGAGATCGAGAAAACGGTCCGTCGCATCAATATAGATAAGGTTTGCATCGAGTTCCTTACCGAAAACCTCGATGACCTGCTCGCTCTCACCTTTGCGCATAAGCCCATGGTTTACATGGACACAGACGAGCTGTTTGCCGATAGCCTTGATAAGAAGCGCTGCGACAACCGACGAGTCAACACCGCCGGAAAGCGCGAGGAGGACTTTCTTATCTCCCACCTGTTTACGGACTGCCTCAACCTGCTCTGCGATGAACGCATCAGCAAGTGCCTTTGTGGTTATACGTTCCATTGTTTCGGGGCGTACATTGTTCTGCATAAATTTTTCCTCCATTTATCTTTAGAAATTTAAAACTAATCAAAAAGCGGTGTTGAGAAATATCTCTCCGCTGTGTCGGGAAGAACGGTGACGACAGTTTTGCCCCTACCGAGCTTCTTTGCAAGTTTTATCGCCGCGGCAACATTCGTTCCGCTTGAGATGCCGCACATAATACCTTCCTTGGAAGCAAGTTCCTTTGAAATATGGATTGCTTCTTCGTCCTTTACGATGCAGATATCGTCGTATATATCACAGTTGAGTATCTCCGGTATAAGACCGTCACCAATACCCATCTGGACATGGGTTCCGATTGAGCCGCCCGAAAGAATTGCCGCATGCTCAGGTTCAACTGCCCATATTGTCATATCGGGGTTTTTCTCGCGAAGCGCCTCTCCTATTCCCGTTATTGTTCCGCCCGTACCTATACCCGAGCAGAATCCGTGGATCGGGCCGTTGACCTGTGAGAGAATCTCCTGCGCTGTGCACTTGCGCTGAATATCCGGGTTTGCCGGGTTTTCAAACTGCTGGGGGACAAATACATTCGGGTCTTCATCGCGCATACGGAGCGCGAGATTCAGACACTCCTCAATGCATTCGCCGATATTTCCCGCATCGTGGACAAGGATAACCTCTGCGCCATAGTGCTCGACGAGCTTTCTCCTCTCCTCACTGACAGAATCCGGCATAATTATCTTCGTCTTATATCCTCTGACAGCTCCGACAAGAGCAAGACCGATGCCCTGATTTCCGCTCGTCGGCTCGACAATAATTGTATTCTCATTGAGAAGCCCGCGGCTTTCGGCGTCACAAATCATATTATATGCAGTTCTCGTTTTGATCGAGCCGCCGACATTGAGACCCTCAAACTTGACGAGGATTTCCGCGCTTCCCGGCTCCGTTATTCGCGAAAGGCGTATTATAGGGGTGTTCCCCATCGCCTCAAGAATATTATTGCAAACCATTAAACCATTCCTTTTTTTATCTTACAGAATATTATATTCCAAAACACTGCGAAAATCAACAAATTTTTCTTATAAAATGGAAAAATACGGGCCGTACATTTTTGTACAGCCCGCACAATTTTTTATCTGCGCTCGCGGATAATCTCCGCGACGTATTCAAGTATTGCATTTGCAACCTCACGTCGGAAGGGTCTGTCTTCGGAAACTACTCCGTCATATATCGGAGGAATCCCCTTCTGCTCCGCCATACGGTTGAGCATTCTGACATTGACAAGCACCGCGTTATGGCAGGCCGTTCTGACCTTATCGTGCTCATTTTCCATCTTGCGATAATCGAGCGAATCCATCGCGCCGTAATAGAGCTTTACCTTCGTCTCCATCTCATAGATCGCGCGGTGGTAATTTTCGAAGCTTATGAGCGCATCATAGATCATATCGAGAAGCTCCATATCATCCATGCTGAGATAAATAAGCTCCTTGAGACTGTCTCTGTTAAACATAGCTTTTCCTCCTTTTTGTTATGCCGCAGCATTCATATTGATTTTCTCAATAACTTTTCTTATTCCCGCCCAAATTGACAAATCCGTAAATATCTCAACAACACTACCCTTGTCTGTAAAGGGAGCCTCCATTAAGACAGATAAATCCTTCATCATTCCGTTGTGAACGATATATTCAATTATCTGATTCACAAAATAGATCTGCCTTGCATCAAGATTGGTGTTGCCGAGAAATTCCGAAAAAGCTTCCTTTGCAGCGTTCATATCAAGCCCAACAATTTCGCGGACAAACTCACCAAGAGGTTTCTCACCGTATTCGGCAGTGTATTCTGCTTTTGTGCCAACCTCATTCCAGAGAATGTTTTCAAGCTCTGCAAGGTCATCTTTTGTTAGTGGTATGTTGCTTTTAAGCTTTGAAATCACCGGGTTTTCCTGATGCTGACGGACATAAAACTCTGCCTTTGCCTTGTATTCCTTTAAATCGTCGTTTTCAAGCTCCGATTCCTTCCATTCAATGGATAAAAGGTCATCGCCTATGTTGATAATAGCTTCGCGGTGATTCGGCGGAATATACTTCATCAGATCACGAAGTGACTTGCGGATATGCTCGAATTCGTTTATGCCGCAGTTGTCAAGATAATCGGTATGCAGAATTTTGTTTATAAGCTCCGATTTCGCACCTATTTCGGGGATATTTGCAACACTTGCAATGCCGCTTACTTTTGAGAATAGCTCGCTTCTTGCTCTGTTGTATTTCTTGCCGACAAGATATGCAAGCTCAATTCCATAAATAAGCGCATCAAAGCGCACGGCACTGGCTTCGTCCTCATATGCATTTATAAGCGGAGCAAGCTCTTGCCTTATTATAAGTGTGTCCTCGTATGTAAGAGAAGTGTAGTTTTCTTCATTTGCATAAAGCTCAACATATTTGAGGTGTTGCCTTACCGAGAAATTATCACGGTTGAGCTCACGCACCTTCTCCGCCATTTCCGAAACAAGGTTTTTGCGAAACTCAATCAGCTCTTCTGTTTGATAATCAATGTCCTGAAGCTTGAATACAATCTGTGCTTTCAGATTAAATATGGCTTCCTGAACAGTTGCCTGATTTGCGGCTGGTTTTCCGCCTCCGTTCATCCTGAAAAACTCAAAGTTTCCGCAGAAATCGAAGATATAAAACTTCTCCTTGTCTGTGCCGTCAAGTAGTCCTTCGCAGAGTCTTGTACCTCGACCTATCATCTGCCAGAACTTCGCCTTACTCATTACCTTTTTGAAAAAGACGAGGTTAAGAACCTCCGGCACATCAATTCCCGTGTCGAGCATATCAACAGATATTGCAATCTGCGGAAGCTTCTTCGGATCTGAAAAATCGTCAATCAGGGTCTGTGCATAGTTGATTGTGTTGTCAATCACCTGCGCAAAGCCGGGACGGTTTGGATATTCTTCGTTGAATATTTCATATATTCTTTCTGCGTGCTTGTGATTCTTTGCAAATATTATGGTTTTGCCAAGCTTCTGACCGTAGTCAACCTTCAATCCCTCGTTCATAAGAATATCCAGTACCTGACGGATTGTGTCACGGTTGAATACCCATTCGTTAAGTGCCGATGAGTTTATCTTGTCGGGTACATTTCCGTGCTCGTCAATAAATGAACGCTCATATTGTTCCTTTTCATCATCTGTCAGTTCGTCATACGTTATGCCTTGCTCGATAAATTTGAATCTCGATTCAACCGACATAAAATCAACAAGATACCCATCCTTAACAGCCTGGGAAAGCTCATAGCCATAGGTGGGAACGCCATTCTGAAGCTCGAAAATCTCATAGGTATTTTTGTCAATCTCATCCTTTGGCGTTGCAGTGAGTCCAACAAGGGGCGCATCAAAATAATTGAAAATATCTCTGTATTTGTTGTATATTGAACGGTGCGCTTCATCGCATATGAGAAGGTCAAAATGTCCGCTTGTGAAAAGCTTTCCTTCCTCGTCCTTAACTTCGTCTATGCAGTTATACATTGTCTGATATGTAGAGAATACACAATGCGCCGCAAAGTTATCCTTGTCCTCACAAAGGTTTGTGACGGATAAATCGGGAAGCAGGTTTACGAAATTTTTCTTTGCCTGCAAAACAAGCGAGGTTCTGTCTGCCAAAAACAGAATATTCTTGACCCAACCGTGGTCTAAAAGCACTTTGCAGAGTGCAATAACAGTTCTCGTTTTTCCCGAGCCTGTTGCCATAACAAGAAGTGCTTTTCTTCGGTTTTTTCTGTCAAAAGCATCGCAGACCGCCTTTATTGCACCCTCCTGATAATATCTTCCTGCAATCTCTTTATCAACCATAACATTCTTAAGACTTGTTCTCATCCTGCGAAGGTTGAACATCTTCTCAAGATCACGCTTTGAATATATTGTAGAAACCTTTCGCTCGGGATATTGTCCGTCATCAAGCCTTGTTTCAAAGCCGTTTGTGAGGAATATTGCAGGTCGCCTGCCATATTGATTTTCCAAAATATCGGCATAAAGCTTTGCCTGCTGTCTTCCGATCTTCGGGTCTTTGCAGGTGCGCTTTGCTTCAATTACTGCCAGAGGCTTGTGGGTATCGTCATATAAAACATAGTCGGCATAGCCTACATCTGATTTGTTCGGCATACCGGGAAGCTCAACTTCATTTATCCAGTTCTTGCCCTCAATCCATCCGGCATCATCGAGCATTGCATCAATATATAGCTTTCTCGTTTTGAATTCCGATAAGTCAAGAGGTTTTGGAACATAAGATTGCTGTTGCTCTGCACGGCGCGCAGTAAGCTCGTCTTTGAGCGATTGATTCTCTTTTATAAGATCCTCAAGGTCAACCGTTTTTTCGGTAACAAACGAAAGTGCCTCTTCTGTTGTGAGAGAAAGAAGTGATTTGTCAAAGGTATTCTGCGTATATTCCTTTGCATAGCAGCATGCAACAAAATCGAGGAAATAGAAAAGGTTTTCAATACAAAGCTCTGCCTGCTCCTTTGATATCTTCTTGCCACCGTGAGCCGCATCATTTCCGCGTTTTCGGATAAAAGTCATTCTGAAAAGTAAATCCTCGCCGACGATACTGCGGAAATCTTCATTGTCCATAAGTGATTGCAGACGTTCATCATATGGCATCTCGAGGTCTTTGTCCACCGAATACATCCACTTAATGGCAAACTCCATCGCACGTCGGCAATTTATCACCGACGCGGCAATGTCGATATGTAAAAGCCTCTCCGCAGATATTGCAACGTCTGCAAATGTTGCAAACTCCGGGTCGGAAAGCAGGAAATCAAAGTTTGTCATTGTGTGTCACCTTCTCTCGTATCTTTTGGTCTATCGCCATGCATACTTCTTTGAAATGCTTATCAATATCAAGATTTGTGAAACGTAGCACCTCTACATTCTGTGAATTCAAAAAATCAGTTCTGCTCCTGTCATATTCAACCGCATTTTCCTCAAAATGCTGACTTCCGTCAAGTTCGATAACAAGTTTTGCTGAATGACAATAAAAATCAACAATATACCTGCCAATCGTTTTTTGACGTTGGAATCTGACCGGATATGTGCTTAAAAAGTCATACCACAGATGTTTTTCATGTCTTGTCATATTTTTTCGCAATTCTTTTGCAAATGGTATTAAATTCGTTTTGTATGGTAATGACATTATAACACATTCCTTCGCTTTGAGGATAGCCTCCCTCCGGGAGGGATCTGTCACCGCAGGTGACCGAGGGAGCTTGACGCAACGTTTCGGAATTACGGAAGTTCCGTTGGGCTCCTTCCGTCACGGACTTCGTCCGCGCCACCTCCCTCTCGGAGGGAGGCTCTTTTCTGCCCCGCTTCTTTCTCGCTCGCCTAAGCCTCCCTCTTTGAGGGAGGGGGACCGCGTCAGCGGTGGAAGGAGTTCCTACCCAAAGTATTTTTGCATTAGTGCTTTTTTGAGAAGTTCTAATTTTTCAAGGCTTTTTCGAATTTCCAATTTTGATTTGTCGGTCTGTTCGACAAAGTTAGCGAACTGATTTTGCAACCCGATTGGCGGTAATGCCACCTTATATGCCTCCAAAAAAGATGCCGGTCCTCTTCGTTGCCCAGCACTGCCTGTCATGTTGTTTGCAGCATCAACACGGAATTGTTCAAATACCGTAACAGTATAAATCCAGTATGGATTACTTACGCCTTCAACGGGTCTTAATACATGGAACTCAGTAGAACCAAAACCAATACCATTACACAAACCTTTTGCAACTGCTCCTTTGCCATTCTCCATGCAAGGAGTTATCTTCGCAAACAAGACATCCTGTTCTGCAAAATAAGTAAAACCTGTTTTTACCTCATTATAGGATTTTGTCTCGGATGCATCGATTTCACCTTTCTCTGATACTGCAGGCATAGGGATAAATGAAACTATTAGGTCTTGATGCAATCTTTTGTCTTCGCCCTTTTTAGGATTAATTGTACAGCAATCCCCAAGCCGTTTTAATCCCCAGCCTTTAGTATCTGTCCCAACTTCACCAAACAGTTCGACAAATCGTGCTTTGACAAGCTCGTCCAGTTTTGAAAGTTGTTGTTTGCGTTTGTTGATTAAATTAGATACTTTATCTAATTCATCAGCTATTCTTTTTTGTTCTTCTTCGCAAATGTTAGGTATCTCAAAATCAGATATTTGTTTTAAACTTACATTTGGTTGAGCACAACCTATAGAATTAGCCATTATATATTTAAGAAAATTCTCGGAGTCTATGCTGTAAAAAATATATTTTAAATTGATAGATCCATCACATATAACAGATGCAACACGTTGATTTAACAGTAATTTTCTTTCAGTATGGTTAATGCACGACTTACCAACAGTAGCACCAGACATAGCAATCAAAATGTCGTTTTTTTGCACTCTATAGTTAAGATTTTCATCCCAAAATGCTTCGTTGTAGCAAATGTCTTCATCAACAACTAGTCCATCTTTGGTTATATTCCCAATGCGTATTATTGGAATCCCTTCGTTTTTGAATAATTCACTTTTAAAAGCATAACCGCCTCTAACAGTACAAACATCCCCTAATCTTACCTTCTCCATCACAGCATTTCCTCCAATTCTGCGAGTCCTTTTGTTATCTCCATTTCAAGCTCCTGGAGGTCTGCCATAATTTCTGCTGTGGAGGGATATTCTACGGGAACATATTCCACTTCTTTATATTTATTGATTGAGAGGTCATAATCGTTATTTACTATATCGGCTTTATCAACCATAAACGATTGCGCGGTGCGTGGGTTTTCGTGTTCGTTGAAGGCTCCCTCCGGGAGGGAGCTGTCACCGCAGGTGACTGAGGGAGCTTGACTCGACATTGCGGATTCCGACACTGCCGTCAGGCTCCTTCCGTCACGGACTTTGTCCGTGCCACCTTCCTCCCGGAGGAAGGCTTTTCCAGCAATACTCCTGAACCGCTCAATAATGTCAGGAATATCATTTTCAACCACGGGTGATCTTTTATCGTCAAGGCTGAAGCCGTCTGATTTCATATCATAGAACCATACTTTATCCGTTCCGCCGTGGCCTGTTTTGGTGAAAATGAGTATAGCGGTGGAAACTCCGGCATAGGGTTTAAATACCCCCGAGGGCATTGAAACAACAGCTTCAAGGCGGTTATTCTCAATAATCTCACGTCTTATTGCCTTATGTGCAGTTGAAGAGCCGAAAAGTACACCGTCGGGAACGATGCAAGCGCATCTGCCACCGATTTTGAGCATACGGAGAAACAGAGCAAGGAATAAAAGCTCTGTTTTCTTCGTTTTGCAGGTTTTGAGCAAATCTGCTGAAACTATATCATAATCAAGGCTACCCTTAAATGGTGGGTTTGCAAGAATGAGAGAATATTTGTTTTTATCTTCGTTCTGGTCGGAAAGGCTGTCGCGGTATTCGATAATGGGGCTGTCGATTCCGTGGGTCATCATATTCATAGCACCGATGCGGAGCATTGTTCTGTCCATATCGTAACCGAAAAACATCGAATTCATATAATGATCTTTTTTCTGCTTATTGAAGAAAATATCTTCCTTGTGATTATCCTTCAGATATTTTCCGGCTGAAACAAGGAATCCACCTGTTCCGCAAGCAGGGTCACAGATAATATCCTCGGGGTTTGGTTGCATCATCTTAACCATCATATCAATAATATGACGAGGTGTGCGGAACTGACCGTTCACTCCGGCTGTTGCAATTTTAGAAAGCAAAAATTCATAAATATCTCCCGGGGTATCGTTTTCCGATTCCTTTGACATATTCTCATATATCCCATCGAGGGATGTGACTATTTTATCGAGCATAAGAGGAGTGGGGATTTTGAATATGGCATCATCCATATATTTTGCATATCCGCTTCCGCTTCCGCCAAGTGATTTGATAAAGGGAAAAACAAGCTCCGACACAACAGAATACATCTTTGTTGCAGGGAAATCATGGAAGGTTGACCATTTAAGCTGCGATGCATCAACACTTCTGCCACCGAGTTCAACATCACCGGCAAATATACTCTTATAAGGGATACCAAGCATTATACTTTCCTTTTCGCGTAGATTATCTGTTTCGTCAAGGTCATGGATGAACATAAGATATGTCAT
>JAZSHZ010000003.1:0-3265 GCA_045533555.1 Eubacteriales bacterium | reverse complement strand
ACCAACCCGCGTTGCTTCCGCATACCCCGTTTTTCATTGTTGAAAAAAGCCTTGCATTGTAGTATAATAGAGCAAAAGGAGATGTTTATATTATGTATGAAGATATAAGAAATGAGCTTAAACTTGCGGCGGAGGAGCTTTGCGAGAATGCGAAGCTGAAGGCGGGCGACCTTGTTGCAATCGGCTGCTCGACGAGCGAGGTTATGGGCGAGAAAATCGGAACAAGCTCTGTTGCGGAGCTTGGCGCAGCGATCTACGGTGCGCTCAGCGAGGTTTTCTCCGCAAAGGGAATCTATATCGCGGCGCAGTGCTGTGAGCATTTAAACCGTGCTCTCATCGTCGAGCGCGAAGCAGTTCCGGGCGCATATGTCTGCAATGCAGTTCCTCAGCCAAAGGCGGGAGGATCGTTTGCAACGGCGGCATATGCCGCAATGCGCGATCCCGTCGCGGTTGAAAAGGTCGTTGCAGATGCAGGAATGGATATCGGTGACACGCTCATCGGAATGCACGTCAGACCCGTTGTTGTTCCGTGCAGGCTTTCGATCAAGAGCATAGGAGAAGCGCACCTCGTTTGCGCAAGAAGCCGCGCGAAATTCATCGGCGGTGAGCGCGCGCATTATGACAAGGATCTGATGTAGGAAAAAAGCTACCCAAAAACTTTTGGGTAGCTTTTTCATATAGTGATGGTTTATTCGCTATTTATATTGCATTTTTGTCTGTTACCGAACTTTTTCGCCTATTGAGACGGAAACATAGTTCTCGTCATAAAGCTCATATGTGTCAAGATCGTCGGGAAAGTCGAAGGTTACGTCCTCTCCGAATTTTATATCCGAAATTTCGTATAGCCATGATTGTTTTTCCGAATCTGAAACTTCGGGTTTGTATTCCAGTCTTATGCCTGACGGGAGTCCATCTTTTTCAGTCAGAGTAAGCATAGATTCGATTGAGGTCTTTATCGTAAACGTGACAATGTTATTGTGTTTGCTTTCAACATCAATGCTGACTGCTTGTGCGGGTGACTCTATCGATAGATAAGGTCCATTCCTTTCCATGGTTGAAGCCCAGCTTTCAGATTTAAACTTGAGCTTTTCACCGTCTGCATCAGTGTATCTGAAACCATCTTTGTAATAGAGAGCGTTTTTGCTCTCAACCTCATAATCATCACCGTTTAAATATCTGCCTTTGTCATATAAACTCATTTTCAAGACGACCCTGCTTTTTTCGGGGTATTCATTGTCAATATCAAATGCACAATGTGATTCAATTCTCGAGATGTGTGTATAATCCTTATATTCTGATGTGTAAAGCTGGGTCATCAAATAAGAAGACGGGCTGTTTCCGGGGAATTTCTCCATCACATCGATATATGAACGGTAGTTTTCAAAGAGCTTGTCATAGCCTTTCGCATCCTTTACTGCGCCGGATGAAATGAGTTTTGTCAAAAGATCCTTCTCTCCTGTTTTCGGTGTGACTGCAAGAGCGGAATAGCTCAATGCACATAGGTCATCGCGCTTGAAGGATGGTGTATTTTTCAAAATTGTTTTGTCACAAAGATGAAGGTCTGATGCAAATTCAAGTGCATCCTCATATCTGAAATCCTGTTTGCTTTCCGAATAGCCGAGCGCACGAAGAAGAAATACGATATATTGCTGTGATGTGCATATATCCGAGCCACTGAAGGTCGTTTCACTTGTTCCTTTTGTAAGCTCTTTTTCATAAAGATACTGAATATATGGCTTTGACCAATCCGCAACATCGTTAAAAGGCGCTGAATAAGAAAGTGAGAGAGCTTCCTCCTCTGCACCGAGAAGTCGGACGAGCATTGTTGCCGCTTCTGCGCGAGTTGCTTCGCGCTCAAGCTCATAGCCGCTATCTGTTCCTCGGAATAGTCCAAGTTCAAAAAGCGCATCCGCGCAATGCTCGTAATTTGCTGCGAATGATGTGAGAGAAAGCAATGCAAGACAAATCAGGGTGGATATGATGATTCTTAATGTGTTTCGCATATTATCAATCTCCTTAAAATGTCTGATTTTTTCTACATTCCGAATCCGCCGCCGACGGAGAGTGTTTCTCCCGTTATGAAATCCGCTTCCGCGAAGAAGAGCGCGGCGTGAGCAATGTCTTCCGGTTTTCCGATTCTGCCGAGCGGAGTTTCATCGCAGAGAGCTGCCATATCGCTCTCTGTGAGATGCGCGTTCATTTCAGTTTCGATGACACCGGGCGCGATGCAGTTGACGGTTATGCCCGAAGGGCCGAGCTCCTTTGCAAGCGCGCGGGTGAAGCCTATCATACCCGACTTTGATGCGGAATAATGAGTCTCGCAAGATGCGCCGACAACACCCCAGACAGACGAAATATTGATGATTCTTCCGAAATTCTTGTTTATCATCCCGCGCGAAAATGCTTTCGAGCAAAGAAACGCGGACTTGAGATTCGTGTTCATCATATTGTCCCAATCGGCGGAGCTTATATCCGAAAGCAGCGCAAACTGCGCGATGCCCGCATTGTTTATGAGAATATCGACATCTCCGACGGTCTTATGCATTGCATCGACAGAAGCCTCATCCGAAACATCGCAGAAAACGGGAGTCAGCGAGAAACCCTCTCTCCGAAGCTTCTCCGAAAGAGCGGGAAGCGTGTCCGCTGTTTTGTTATATGTCGCAAAGACGGTATATCCGCGCCTTGCAAAGCTTTCGGCAATGCAATAGCCGATTCCGCGCGAAGCACCCGTCACAAGAACCTTTTTCTCCATAATCATCCACCTCTTTTCACCTATTTTATCATAAAATCTCCGCAATGTCCACGGATTTTGCCTTGTCGCGGTGGGAATGTTGTGGTAAAATATATCGGTGAGGTGGCGCAAAATGGAAAAAACCAATGTTATGAGAATTTTAGACCGCGCAAAGGTCGAATATAAAACACATTTTTATGAGAGTGACGGTGCGATACCCGGTGTCGATGTCGCAAGAATCATCGGCAAGGAGGTCGATTGTGTCTTCAAAACGCTCGTTACCGTGGGCAAGAGTGGTGCAAACTATGTCTTCGTCATTCCCGTTGCGGATGAGCTTGATCTCAAGAAAGCGGCGGCGCACGTCGGCGAGAAATCGATTGAGATGATAAAGTCCAAAAATCTCCTGCCGACGACGGGGTATATCCACGGCGGATGCTCGCCGATAGGAATGAAGAAGCAGTTTGTGACAACGGTTGATGAAACCGCCGAAATCTGCGACACGATAGTCTTCAGCGCGGGCAAAATCGGGACGCA
>JAZSHZ010000224.1:0-9456 GCA_045533555.1 Eubacteriales bacterium | reverse complement strand
TTCATCTGCTTCTTTTTCAAATCCGCATTTCTTCAGCTTATAACCGTTTTTCACGCCTATAAAGAGATAATATAAAACCCATATATGTATGATCAGATCCAAAATCCCCGATAAATCCTGCGCATATACATATATTCCTATCAGCGCAATTGTATCTATCAGAAACATTGCCAATGCAACAATCATCCATGCCGGACTTTTTTTGCTGAAGAGCCAACAAGACAGGTACAGAAGAATTATTACCGATGCAAACGCAACACACATTTTCAGCAATGTTCCGCCTTCGCTCAAGAGACCGAGCACAATCGACATATAAGGTACTGTTGCGGAAAACAAGATAACGGAATCAGAGCCTGTTACATATAAAACAATATTCACCAGAGTAAGAATTATCATTAACAATAAATTCACACGTGCTTTGTCATACAGTTGTCTTTCAATGCCTTTTTCTTTTGCCATAAACAATCACTCTCCCTGCAAAACATTAAATCGCGCATCCTGAATTACATATAATTTTAATTAATTATATCATAGCGGCTTATATATTGCAATAGCGCATACCCTCTTAGGGTTCAAGTCCCTCCGCGAATAAGAAAGATATTTTCGGCATTATTAAATATGAATTCGAACTCTCACATAAATCACGGCAAAAGCCGTGTATATCATCAATTCCGCAGGAATTGCATATCATCAAAACAAAGTTTTGTATATCATCATTGCGAAAGCATAATACAGCCTGCGGCTGATAAGATACACGCTTCGCGTGATGATATGCGCCTTGTGGCGATGATATACCATTGCTTTTGCAATGGATAAAAAATCGACAGGTCGAAACCTGTCGATTTTTGGTGCGGGCGGTGGGACAAAGGCGCATTCGCGCCTTGCACTCTCGTCGACCCAAATCCTTCGGATTTCGGTACCCTCCTCGAGCATATGCGCTAAAAACGATTATCAATCGTTTTCTTTACGCGCATACCCTCTTAGGCTTCAAGGCCCACCGCGAATAAGAAAGAACACATCCTTTCGGATGTGTTCTTTCTTATTGGTGCGGGCGGTGGGACTTGAACCCACACGTCGAAGACATTGGCTCCTAAGACCAACGTGTCTGCCATTCCACCACGCCCGCGTATGTAAACAATGCAAAATGCATTGTTTATTTTTTAATCCATAACCCGTCTGCCGGAGAGGGCTCTTGTCAGAGTCATTTCGTCGGCATATTCAAGGTGACCGCCGACGGGGATTCCATAGGCAAGTCTGCTCGTTGCGACGCCAAACGGCTTCAAAAGCCTTGAAATATACATTGCCGTTGCCTCGCCCTCAGTATCCGGATTCGTTGCCATAATGACCTCGCGGACGCCGCCCTGCGCAACTCGCGCAATGAGCTCCTTTATCCTGACATCATCGGGCCCGATCCCGTTCATCGGGGAGATGCAACCGTGGAGCACGTGATAGAGACCGTTGTATTCGCGCGTCTTCTCTATCGCCGCGACATCCTTCGGGTCGGAAACGACGCAAATCGTCTCCGAATCGCGCGATTTATCCTCGCAAATTCCGCAAACTTCAGTATCCGTGAGATTCTGACACACGGAACAGAATTTGACCGTCTGTTTTGCATTGATTATAGCATTTGCAAAACCCTGCGCCTCCGCTTCGGGAAGCGAAAGGATGAAAAATGCAAGCCTTTGCGCCGTCTTTCTTCCGACGCCGGGAAGCTTTTGAAACTGCTCTATCAAGTTTTCGACCGGTGCCGTGAAAAAACGCATTTTTGTTCCTCCGAAATTTAGAACATTCCCGGTATGCTCATACCGCCCGTGATTTTCTTCATCTGCTCGGATGCAGCCGTCTCTGCCTTGTTCATCGCCTCGCCGATAGCTGCAACGATGAGATCTTCAAGCATCTCGACATCATCGGGGTCAACTGCTTCGGGTGCAATCTTGATTGCGGTGACGCGGTTCTTTCCGCTTACCGTCGCCTCAACGACTCCGCCGCCTGCACTTGCAGTATATGTCTGTTCCTCAAGCTCCTGCTGCATACGGATCATATCCTGCTGCATCTTCTGAGCCTGCTTCATCATATTATTCATATTCATTCCGCCGCCGGGAAATCCGCCTCTTGCCATATCAAAAATCTCCTTTTATTCTTTTACGGTTATTCCTTCCATATCGGTGAGCCCCGAAAGGAATTCGTCTATTCCGCTCGTCTCGGGTCTGTCTGCCTCAACCTGATTTGATGCCTTGAGGATGATGCCCGGTGCGGCAGTTTCCGCCGCCTTTTTAAGTATAATCATATTTTCGCTTCGTGTCAACATCTGAAACACAAAAGGATTATCACTCGTGACGAAAAGTGTGTTTTCCGAAAGCTTCGCCTTGACTCCGCCAAACAACGGAACAACGCCCGGAGAAAGCTCGCTTCTCGCCACTTCGAGAATCTTCTTCCATATCTCGCCCGCATTTCCGGATGCTCCGCCTGCCGCCTTGGGTGCGGATTGAACAGGTGCGGACTTCGCCTCTTCACTTCGCGGTGCTTCCGTTTTCGGAGCCGCAGGCTGCGCCGACGCGGTGGGTGCATTTTTCGCGGGCGCAAAATTACCGCTTGCAAGCTTATTCTCAAGCTCGTTTATTCTTGAGACAAGCGATGCCGTATCCGTCTTATCGGAGCTTTCGCAAAGGCGGACGCAACAAAGCTCCGCATCTATGCGCTTATTGGAACTGACGGCGATTGCCCCCGTCGTATTCTGTATCGTCTCAATCGCGTTGCAGAGACGAATGTTATCGAATTTATCAAGGAGCTCCGAAAGCTCCGCATCGGTATATCTCGCGCTTATTTTAGGAAGCGCCTGACCGTTTGCCGTTCGCGTTATAAGGACATCGCGGAACATTTCGCAAAGCTCCGTGAGGACGCCCGTTATGTTTTTTCCGCTCGTATATATCTCATTGAGCTTTGAAAGCGCGATGCCTATATCCCTGTCTGCGATTGCGAGAGCAAGCTCAAAGGTCTGCTTCTTTCCCGCAAGGCCGACAACATTTTCAACCGTTTCCGCAGTGACATTCGCATCGCCGACAGATATGCACTGATCGAGAAGCGAAAGCGCATCACGCATCGCCCCATCCGAAAGGGACGCAATATAATCCGCCGCTTCGGAGCTGAGCTCGACGCCTTCGTTCTTTGCAATGAACTGAAGTCTCTCGGAAATCGCGGTATATGAAATGCGCTTGAAGATGAAGCGCTGGCAGCGCGATGCAACAGTCGCGGGGACTTTATGAAGCTCCGTCGTCGCAAGAATAAAAACGACGTGTGACGGCGGCTCTTCCATTATTTTGAGAAGGGCATTGAAGGCGCTCGTTGAGAACATATGCACCTCATCTATTATATAAACCCTTTTTTTGACGTTTGCAGGCGTATATACCGCTTCCTCGCGAAGCTCACGGACATAGTCTACGCCATTGTTGGACGCGGCATCTATTTCAACGATATCGAGGATTTCGCCGCTTGAGATTCCGAGGCAGGATGGGCATTCGTTACACGGATTTCCATGGAACGGATTTTCGCAGTTTATCGCCTTTGAGAGAATTTTTGCGCAGGTCGTCTTTCCCGTTCCGCGAGAGCCCGAGAATAAATACGCATGTGAAGTTTTGCCCGTCTCGATCTGCTTGACGAGCGTATCCGTCACGGCGGACTGACCGACGACATCCGCAAAGGATTGCGGCCTCCATTTTCTGTATAACGCCTGATGCATCGAAACTACCTCTGAATTTTTATAATAGTTTTGACCCATTGCACGACCGCACACCCAATTCTCGACAACAGAATCATACGCGGAATTTACATTGACAACTCAAAGCCGGCACACCCGCGGCACACGCAGTAAACCGCTTAATGCTGCTCGGTTCCCCGCCTGACATGGTTCACAGCTCTGCGCTGCGCGGGACCGACTTCTCAACATCGACCAACATAACCCTGCCGCACGACCCTGCGCCTCAAATCGGGAATTCGCCCCTGCTATAGCGGATTGCAGGTACAGGGCACCGCTGACTCCCCGGTTAGTGCGGTCTTGCGATAGGTCAAAACACATTTATTGATTTTTTATAAAAGCTTTATGCCGTTTTCGCGACAAAGCGCGATATCGGAATCCTGCCACACGGAGCGGCAGACCTCGCCGATGTGCGCCGTGCGCAGAAGAAACATACAAAGACGCGAAATTCCGATTTCTCCTCCGACGCTCTCGGGGAGAAGACCTTCAGTTATCGCCATATGATAAGGAAAGGAGAGCCTCTCTTCGCATCCGCATTCGGCGCATTGCTCCGAAAGCTTTTCCGCCCCGACGCGTATTCCCATCGAGGAAAGCTCCAGCGCGCAATCAAGAAGCGGATAGAAGACGACTATATCTCCGTTTAATCCCCAATCATCAATATCGGGTGCGCGCCCGTCGTGCTTGCCGCCGGAGCGCAATTTCCCTCCGATTTTTGAAATGAAAACCGCGCCGTATTTCTTTGCGGAAATCAATTCTCTCTGCTTTGCCGGAAGCTTCGGATATTCTTCCTCGAGCTCCGCCGCGGAGATAATCTTTATTTCTTCGGGAAGAATTGCGGCTACTCCGAATTTTTCGGAAACCGCAATCTCTGTTTTCTTTATCACCGAATATATTTTGCACACGCAAGCGCTCAAAAATTCTTCGGTTTTATCTTTCTTCTCTATTGCTACCTCCCAACCGAATTGGTCGGAAAGAAGAGAATGAAGGTTATCTGTTATTTCATCGCGCCTTACGGCGTTTACCTCGCTCCATATCCCCTCACCCGAACGGAAGCCGAGTCGGCTGAGCTCAATGCGCTTCCATTTTGCGATTGAATGGGATATTTCGCAGACCGTCATCGGTGATTCGAGCAAATCAAAGCTTACGGGTCGCTCGAAGCCGTTGAGGTTATCGTTTATTCCCGAATCGCGCCTGAAGAACAGCGGTGACGGGATATATTCAAGCGAAAATTCTCTCTCGAGATTTTTCCCGAATTCTTCTTTTATAAATCTCACCGCTCTTGAAATCTCAAGGCGGGAGAAGCGGCTTTCATAGCCCTTCGGAAAGATAAGCCGTTCTTTCATTTTAGTATTTTACGAGATAACGGTTAACTTCCCATTCATGGACAGTCGTTATATATTCCTTCCATTCAAGGCGCTTTGCCTCGATATACTTTGAAGAAATATGCTCACCGATCGTTTCCATCAGGAGTTCGTCGTTCTCGAATTCATCAACCGCCTCCGCAAGATTTGCGGGAAGAGCACGGATGTTATTCTCGCGGAGCTCTTTTCTCGACATCTCGAAGATATTCGATTCGACAGAGGGAGGAGGAGTGAGATTTCTCTTGATTCCGTCAAGCCCTGCCGCGAGAACAGCCGCAAACGCGAGATAGGGATTTGCCGCAGGGTCGGGATTTCTGATCTCAATTCTCGATCCCTCTCCCGATGCGCTCGGGACGCGGATGAGCGGACTTCTGTTCTTTGCCGACCATGCTATGTATATAGGAGCCTCATATCCCGCGACAAGTCGCTTATATGAGTTTACTATCGGGTTAGTCACCGCGCACATTCCGCGCGCGTGCTCTATGACGCCCGCGATGAAGCAATATGCCTCATGGCTGAGGCCGAGCTTATCAACGGGGTTATAGAAGATGTTCTTTCCTCCCTTTGAGAGGGAAATATTTATATGCATACCGGATCCCGCAATTCCGAAGATAGGCTTCGGCATAAACGTCGCATGGAGTCCGTTTTTATGAGCAATAGTCTTGACGAGGAGCTTGAAGGTGATGATGTTATCAGCCGTCGTGAGCGCTTCTCCGTATTTGAAATCTATTTCGTGCTGACTGTCAGCATTTTCGTGGTGAGCCGCTTCAATCTCAAATCCCATTTCCTCGAGATATTTGCACATCTCGCGGCGGACGCTTTCGTCCGTATCAACGGGGCCGAGGTCAAAATAGCCTGCGCGGTCATTTCTGATTGCCGTCGGGTTGCCGTTTTCATCCGTCTTGAAGAGGAAGAATTCCGCTTCAGGGCCGATATTGACAGTATATCCCATATCCGCAGCTTCGGAAAGCACCTTTTTGAGAACGCAACGCGGGTCGCCCATGAAGGGATTTCCGTGAGTATCATAGACATCACAGATGAGTCGCGCGACCTTGCCGCCATCCTTTATCCAGGGGAGGATGACGAACGAATTGAGGTCGGGTCGGAGATACATATCCGATTCCTCGACGCGGACAAAGCCTTCAATCGAAGAGCCGTCAAACATGCATTTATTATCAAGCGCACGGGAAAGCTGTCGCTCCGTAATAGAAATATTTTTCATTGTTCCGAAAATATCGGTGAACTGGAGACGGATGAATTTGACATCCTCCTCCTTCACAATTCTCTCTATATCCTCACGAGTATATCCCATGTCGCCCTCCTGTTTTTCTTATAAAAGATTTATATATTTTACCATGGATTGCCTGTTTTTTCAAGTGTTATTTCGATCAAAATATCGCCGTCGGCGATTTTGTCGTTTCCGCAAACCGAGACCTCGGAAAAGCCGTATTTTTCGCAGAGTTTCTTCTTGTTTGATTTCTTCTGCCCGTTCATTGCGGAGATTCTTTTCGGATTGACTTTGATAAGCAGTTTTCTCCCTTCCGTTTCCCTGCCTTGAAGCTTTCTCTCGCAGAAGCGGAGAAATTTTGCGGAAATTGCCATTTCGCCAAGCGCGGGGTGATATGCGCCCGCAAGCGCTTCTCCGGCGGATAAATCATCTGTCGGATTCAACCCGAATCTTATTATCGGTATATTATTCTCTTCAAAAATTCCGATTATCTCACCGCCGAGTTCCGCCGCCTTTTCCGGTGTTGCGGCTTCATATTCACCGCGACGCCAGAGCACCTCAAGCGCTGTATCGCGCACGACAACGGTCGGATAAACGCGCACTCCGTCCGGCGCGAGTTTGCAAAGCTCCTTTGCCGTTTCGATATCCTTTCCGTCATCGGATGCGGGAAGATGCGTCATCATCTGAAGTATCAACCGAAAACCGCGCTTCTTTATAAGGCGTGACGCGCGCCTGACATCCTCAGCCGTGTGTCCTCTGCCCGATGCCGAAAGCACGGATTCGACCATTGACTGACAACCGAGCTCAATTGTCTCCACTCCGTATTCCCGAAGAATATCAAGAATTCCCTCATCTATACAATCCGGTCTCGTTGAAAGCCTTACAGAGCTTACTTTTCCTTTATCTATAAATGCTTTCGCGCTTTCGAGATATTCAAGCATAAGCGGACGCTCAATCGCAGTGAAGCTTCCGCCGTAGAATGCGACCTGCGGCATATCGCCCGAATATTCAAGCGCGTTTTCTATTGTTTTTCTGACCTCTTCGCCGGTCGGCGCGGAAAGCGCGCCCGCAATCTTTTTCTGATTGCAGAAGACACAATCGTGTGGGCAGCCGACGTGAGGTATGAATATGGGAATTATCGCGCTCATTCCGCCATTCCCATAAGCTTCAATGCTTCCTTTGCCGCCATCTGCTCGGCTTCCTTCTTGCTCTTTCCGAAGCCTGTTCCGATATGGTTGCTGTTTATCATAACCTCAACGGTGAAGCTTCTTTCGTGATCGGGGCCGTTTGATTCGAGCATTCTGTAGGACAGCTGCTCACCGCGGTTTTTCTGAACGATCTCCTGAAGCGTCGTCTTATAATCAGTGACGCTCCATTCGCCGCCTTCCTCGGCATCGAAAACGAAGCGTTTGATAAATTTTCTTGCTTCATCCTCGCCGCCGTCGAGATATATTGCGCCTATGACGGCTTCGAATGCATCCGCAAGAATTGATGCGCGCTCGCGGCCGCCTCCGCTCTCCTCGCCATGACCGAGCCGAAGCTCCGAGCCGAGCTCAATCGCCTTTGCCCGGATCCCGAGCGCACCGGTGCAGACAAGTGATGAACGCATTTTCGTGAGCTCACCCTCAGCCTCATCCGGATATTTTCTGAAGAGGTGGAGCGCGGTGTTCATTCCGAGAACCGAATCGCCGAGAAACTCAAGGCGCTCATTATCGAGGACTCCGTCAGCGCGGTTTTCATTTGCATAAGAGCTATGCGTCAGCGCGCGCGAAAGCAGAGCTTCATTTTTGAATTTATAGCCGATTCTTTCCTGAAAAGCGGAAAGCTCATGCCCCTGCGAGGATTTACTCATCGCCCAATTCTCCTTCTTTCAAGCTTTGCGAAATTTTCTCCGCCATTCCTGATTCGACATAGTCTATCGCCTGCAGGACACAGCGGTATAACGAAACGGCACCCGCTGAGCCGTGCGCCTTGATGACGGGCTTGCGGATTCCGAGAAGGGGCGCACCGCCCGCTTCGTTGTGGTCAAGCTTTTTCTTGAATTCGTTTATATGCTTTTTGACGAGAAGACCCGCGATCTTTCCTCCGAGCGAAGAAAGGAACATATTTTTCATCATCTTTCCGAAATATATGCCGACGCCTTCCATCGTCTTGAGATAGATGTTTCCCGAGAATCCATCCGCGACTATTACATCCGCCGCACCCATCGGGCCATCTCTTCCTTCGATATTTCCAATAAAGTTTATGAGCCCGCGCTCGCCTGCCTCTGCAAGAAGCTTATGCGCCGCAACGTGCATTTCCGTTCCCTTGTGCTCTTCAGCACCGTTGTTGAGGAGGCCTACCTTCGGGTTCTTTATTCCAAGCGCATTCTCTGCATAGAACGAGCCCATAAGCGCAAACTGACAGAGATATTCCGCGGTGCATTCCGCATTCGCGCCGCTGTCTATAAGAATCGCGCTTCCCGTCGCCGTCGGTGTTACGGGTGCGAGCGCCGCGCGGCGGATTCCGCGTATCCTCTTGACGATAAGCGTCGCCTGAGTGAGCAATGCACCGGTGTTTCCCGCAGATATGACCGCATCGCCTTTGCCCTCGCTGAGAAGGCGCATTGCGACCGTCATCGAGGAGTCGGGTTTTGACTTCATAACCTTAAGCGGGTCATCCGTCATCTCGACGACCTCAGTCGCATTGACGATATCGATTCTCTCGCTGAATTTTCCTTCCGCATCCTCGGCTTTGAGATGAAGCGCAATCTCCTCTTCCTTTCCGACAAGCGTTATATAAGCATCGGTTTCCTTTGCGGCAAGGATCGCGCCTCTGACAAACTCGGCAGAGCCCTTATCGCTTCCCATTGCATCGAAAATAATTCGCATTTTTTCCTCTCCTCTATATCTTTTTGACAAGCTCATCGATTATTTCGAGAGAGCGAGCGGCAATTGCCGCATTCTTCTCCTTCTTGAGCTTTATTCTCACCTCGAGAGGCGGCATTATTCCGTAGTTGATGTTCATCGGCTGAAAATCGCCGACACTTCCCGAGCTGACATAGATTCCAAGCGCACCGAGCGCCGTTGTCTGCGGGAAATCGGGGAGCTCTTTTCCCGAGAGCTTGCAGGAGAGCG
>JAZSHZ010000017.1:0-4058 GCA_045533555.1 Eubacteriales bacterium | reverse complement strand
GGATTGCATGAGCAGAGTCGCTTCCGCGCCCTTGATGAGCGATTCTTCGATCTGCTCTTTCCATTTCCCGTCATACCCGAACCACAAAAGCTGCTCAAGACGTACCCTCGAAGTCAGGTCATAGAGCAGGGCACTGTCGTGGTCGTGATACATTCCGTTTTCGTCTATGCGCTCCATAATCCACGGCATAACACGGTCAAAATGCTCCTCACAGGAGCTTCCCGTGAGCTTCTCGCGGAGATACATTCCGACACAGCCGTAGATAACCATATTGTTCATCTGTTCTTTTTCCGTCAGCGCATAATGAACCTCCGGAGTTACCTCCGAAAGCACATCTAACCATTCTTTTTTCACGCAATCACGCATAAGGATAAAGGAAACGCAAAGCTCCTCAAGCGTCAGGTCGTTATAATCGCTCTTGCGGCTCTGCTTCAGCGCACGAACACTCTTTTCCGTCACGCGCATCCACAAGTCAAAAAGCTCGGGTCGCCTTCCCGATTCGATAAGATAAGCAAGCATAACCGAAGTTCGGAACGCCGTGAAATGATATATTTCATCCGGAAGCTCAAGCTGCTTTTCAAGAAACCCGATTCCGTATGCATCGACAACACATTCAATGACATCAAGATAATCATTTTTCGTGATACCTGTGTTCACCACTGCAATTCACCGTCCAAATTATTGTATATAATACAGTATATCATAAATGTCAATATTCCATTTTCGGTTCAATTGTGTTATACTGAAGATAAATACGGAGTTTTGGGAGAGAAAATTATGATTTATAAATATTTTAAAGGAGAAAAGCTATCTTCGCTCGGCTTTGGGACGATGCGCTTCCCGACGATTGACGGCGATGACGCGCGCGTCGATATGAAAAAGACTGCGGCGCTCATTGACCGCGCAATCTCGGGCGGAGTAAACTATTTTGATACCGCGTGGGGCTACCACGGCGGAACAAGCGAGAGCGTTATGGGAGATATTCTCTCTGCATACCCCCGAAAAAGCTTCAATCTTGCGACGAAATTCCCCGGTTTTTCCGAGGAAACGCTCAGGGATAAGGAAAACGTCTTTTCGCGCCAGCTTGATAAATGCCGCGTTGATTATTTTGATTTCTATCTTTTCCATAATGTCTGGGAAAAGAATATCGAATGGTTCTTAAGCCCCGAATTCGGCGTTGTCGATTATATCAGGCAGCAGAAGGCTGAAGGCAAAATCCGCCATCTCGGCTTCTCGACCCACGGAACTCTCGAGACGGTGCGGCGCTTCCTTGATGCGCTCGGCGACGACATCGAATTTATTCAGATTCAGCTGAATTATCTCGACTATACCCTTCAGGATGCAAAGGCAAAGATTGATCTTGCAAGAGAGCGAAATCTCCCCGTCTGGGTTATGGAACCGCTCCGCGGCGGAAAGCTTGCGACTCTTTCGGAAGAAAACGCAAAGCTTCTTTCCGCGCTTCGCCCCGAGGAGACCATTCCCGCCTGGGGCTTCCGCTGGCTGCAGACTCAGCCCGAGGTCGGCGTTGTTCTTTCAGGAATGTCCGATATGGCGCAGGTCGAGGAAAATATCAGGATCTTCTCGGAGGATAAGCCGCTTGACGCAAATGAGCTTGCGGCGATTGATTCCGTCATCGGAAACATGACCTCGAGCCCATCTTTCCTCTGCACTGCCTGCCGTTATTGCACGAGCCAATGCCCACGCGGGCTCGATATCCCGCGCCTCATAAAGCTCTATAACGAGCATAGCCTCTTCGGCGGTTGGATGGCTCCCTCCGCCATCAATGCGATGGACGAAGATAAGCGACCCGCTTCCTGCATCGGTTGCCGCGCCTGCGAATCGGTCTGCCCGCAAAAGATCGAAATCTCGGAGGTTCTTTCCGATTTCACTGCGAAACTCAATAACAAGGAGGAATAAATCATGAAAAGATTACTTTCTGTTGTCATAATTCTCGCATTTATCGTCTCCCTCGTCCCCGCCCACGCGATCGGGACCAATGGCTCGATCCTCTCGCGCGATGAGCTTGTCGCAAACTATGAGGCAGTTGAGCAATCCGTCCGCACCGCCGCAAAGAGCGAATTCGGATACTGCTCAAGCGGAAACTCCTCGACTCTTGCCTGGGCGGCTTCCTATATGCTCGAATCCTATGCGCAGATGTATAAAAACACCGGCGATAAGAAATATCTCAAAACACTCGGCGAGTGCTTCCGCGAAGCGCTTGCTCACCTCAACTACGACTACGGCGAAGACAAACCCGGCTGGGATGCGCCGAACTATTCCGTCAAACGCATAAACGCAAAGAACTCCGCTTTTGACACGGCTCTCACTCAGCCTTCGGGCGAATCCTCCGTCTCGACAAATGCCTGGATGAGAAGCTTCAGCTCGGATTCAAACGCCATCGAAATCAAATCCAATTCCGGTGTCTCGGGAAATGCGCTCCACATCATTTCCGGCAACGGCAAGCTTCAGGGCGCGGAAATCTCAATTCCCGAATACGCGGAAGGGACGATCTTCCAGTTTTCGGCATACGCAAAGAACAACGCGCCTGCCCGCGCATATATCACCGACGAGAGCGGCAATCTTCTGAAAATGCTTGATGGAGAGGAATACGTCATCTTCAATTCTCCAAAGTCATTTACAAACAAGACAGCCCGCTTCCGCATTCCCGAAAACGGCGGCACGCTCACGGTTCATCTCGAATCCTCCGATGCGGATGCCGCAGGCGATATTTATTTTGACAACGTCACCTTCCAGCAGGCGGCTCAATTCCATGTTCACGATATGATGATGGTCTCTGCGGGCGCAAAGTTCATCGAGGCGGTATATCTCGATGAAGAGCTCGCAAACTCGACCTTTGAAACGGGAAAGACCTATAAGGATATCGCAGATGAGTTTCTCGAAGCCGCAGAAACCCTCATTGAGAAATGGGATTTCTGCTGGAGAGAGGATGGCGACATCGGCGTCTATGTCTGGCCCGACGATGACTCCTCCGCATACAGAGGCAATGTCCTTCCCCACAACCAGTATATCAAGATGGCGTGTGCAATGATGCCGCTTTATAACGTCACCCACTCGCCGCTCTATCTCGACCGTGCGACGAAGATGCTCAATTTCTTTAAAAAGAATCTCAAAACAGGCGAAGAAGCGGGCGAGGAATATTATTACTGGAATTATTATGACCCCGCTTTCCAGACGGATTACAAAAGCGCAAGCCCCGAAGATATCTCCCACGGTTGCCTTGACATCGATGCGGCAATTATGGCATATGAGCGCGGCCTTGTCTTCAATGAGGACGATATGAAGAAATTCGCAAATGCTTTTGTAATAATGCTCTGGGACGGTGATCTCGAAAACCCCGTCCTCTATAATAATCTCACGAACAATCCTGCTCACGCAAGCTATCACAAGGTTATGACTTCCGACTCCAACGTCCGCGACTGGGCAAGACTCGGCAAATGGAACAGCAACATTGCAGTCGCGATTGCCAATTATATGGCACAGCATAATCCGACGAGCGGACATCCGACGAAGATGCTCGCATATTCATATGCGTACCCCTATATTTTCAACGAATTCAAATGGATTCTCATAACAAAGACAAACGGCTCTGCGACTCAGACGGAGGGCGCGACGGAAACGGTTTCCTTCGCGCTCAATCCGAATTCGGGTTGCGATGAATCGATTCTCAAAAACGCAGTCTGGACCCTCAAAAAGGACAGCGAAGATCCTTCGGATATCGGAAGCGGAACAACCGCATCCTTCAAGCCCACAACACAAGGCACATACACCGTCACGGCAACTGTCTACGGAAAATCCGCAACATATAAGATAACCGTTGAAGCGAAATCTCACTCCGGCACAGGTGGCGATACGCCGACAAATCCCGATCAGGGTGATAACCCCGACGGCGGAGAGGATGAAGGCGGCAGCGGCTCAGAATCGGGCCGCGGCCCCGAATCGGGCAGCGGTTCGGGATCAGGCAGCGGTTCAGGATCGGGCAGCGGTTCAGGATCGGGCAGCGGTTCAGGATCGGGCAGCGGTTCGGGATCAGGCAGCGG
>JAZSHZ010000188.1:0-7370 GCA_045533555.1 Eubacteriales bacterium | reverse complement strand
GGGAGCCGGAATGCCCGAATATTTTAACAGCAGTGTAAAATACAGAAACGTACTTGAGATTGACGGCGGTATGGTGACCATCAACGGCGGTACTCTTGAAGCAGGTCGCTCCAAAAAAATGTGGGTATTTGACGGCAAGGATGTCTACAGCTTAAAACATCTTCTTGGATATACAATCCAGTTCGGCGTCCTCGGCCTTGCAATCGGTGCGAGATATGACGGCTATGCATGGCAACAGGTAAACGGCGACTGCATAACGGTGAATAGCGGAACTCTTATGATAAATGACGGTGTATTTCTCGGCCGTGGCTTTTCAAATCTCGAAACATATGTAAAGCCAAACGATACCGACGTTGATGTTGAGTTTTCCCGCTCTGCTTGTCTCAGGCTTCTTGGCGGTAACACAATCATCAACGGTGGTACCTTCTACGGCAAGGGAAATGCAGACGTTCTTGCGATCAAGAAGAATGATGCGAATTTAACCCTGAAGAATGCAACCTTAAAAACAAATCACCTTCGTGTTTTGTTGGTTCCTACTATAAATGTAACCACATACGGTTATTGGTGTCCGTATGTCATAGGTCACGAACAAAGATACGGCTATAAGTATCACCCTGCATCAGATCCCGGAAATACAGGGCTTCGTGCCGATATGCTTGACCCGCAGAGAAATACGGTTGAAGTTAACGGAGAGGTTGTACCTGCAAGCGAATGGACATATTCGTCTCTTGGAAGTGGCAATGATGCTGTGGCAGAGGTTGTTATCACTCATCATTTAAGCAATTCCGACAGACGCAATTACATGAGAGGCAACACCGAGGATAAGGAAATCACCTCTGCGGCAGTTCTCGGAACAATGGCGCAGGGAATGGAGCTTGCTTCCGATGTACTCAAGCTCAGCGCATCGAACGTCAGAAAAATGGACGTGGAATGGTATCACAACGAAAGCCCTGCAGAAGACGATGCTTTGGTCGGCGCAGGTGACTATCAAGCAAAGATAACTCTGACTGCAGACACGGGATATAAATTCACAGGAAGCTCTCAATTTGCGGTTATGGGATATAGCGCAAGGGATGTTGAGATTTCTTCAACAGGAAAAGTTGCATATATTTGGTCAAAGGTATATAGCTTTGAGTGCGACCACAGCCTTAATGAAGATCCATCAATTCATTTTGATGAAGAAAAGCATTATCAGATTTGCACAGTCTGCGGTGAAAAGCTTGTGTCGGAAAAGCACTCCTTCAGTCAGGGAGAGGTGCAGGACGGATATATGAGGCATAACTGCCAAACCTGTGATTACTATATTGAAAAGCAAGACGACGGCAAAATCAAGATTCAGTATATAGATTTGCGGATTGCCAATCCTGAAGTTGGCAAAAAGCCTGATTATCAAAGCAGCATATCCGCAGGCGAAGGTGTGTCCGTTGCAAAGATTAACGACACGTATACCAAGGATGGCGTCAAGTGGATAAAGGCAGGCACGGGCTTTGAAGTCGGCAAGGATGATTTGTTTGCAAGCAGTATGTGGTATAAGGCGCATATCTACCTTGATATAAAAGATGACTATGCGTTATCCAAAAATGAAAAGGATGAGTATGACACATATGTTTATGTGAACGGCAGCGAGGTGAAATATGAGGTCGACGGAAACCGCCTGACTGTTTACTATGAATATATCTGCGATGATGTTGTGGTTTCGAGTATCGATATGTTCGGAATTGATTGGCCCGAAATCGGCAACACGCCCGATTGCACCGCTGAAAGCGCAATTCCCGAATACTATGGATTGAAAGATGATTCGGGCTCGATTTCATGGTATGCAGACGGCGAGTACATGGACAAAACCTCAAAGTTTGAGGCAGGGAAAACATATTCCGTCAAGCTTTATGTTGATGCCGTAAGAGTCGGCTGGGATGATGTTGTAACGTTTAATGACAGCCTTTGTGCAACGGTTGACGGTTTCGATGTAAAACCGGAAAATATCGAGCGTCTGCACGACACCGCGGTTGTTCTCACCTTTAAATTCCCGACTCTTGAAGAAGAAAAGGAAGTCACGGCAGAACCCGAAAAGCCTGCGGAAACCGAAAAACCGACAGAGACCGAACAGACGGACGGCAAAGAAAATCCGTTTGGCGATGTAAAAAAAGGACAGTATTACTACGATGCGGTTTTGTGGGCGGCAGAAAACGGAATTACAGGCGGAACAAGTGCAAACAAGTTCTCTCCCGATATGATCTGCTCAAGAGGTCAGGTTGTCACCTTCCTCCACAGAATGATCGGAAGTCCCGAGCCTGCGGCAATTGATAATCCTTTTGCTGATGTCAAAGCAAATGCATATTACTATAAACCCGTTATGTGGGCATACGGAAGCAAGATTACGGGCGGAACAAGCGCGACCACCTTCTCCCCCGATATGAGTTGCTCAAGCGCGCAGGTTGTCACCTTCCTTTGGAGAGCGGCAGGTCAACCAAAGACAGAAAATGCAAAGAATCCCTTTAATGATGTAAAAGCGGATGCATATTATTATAATGCTGTCATTTGGGCCGTTGAACAAGGAATCACCGGCGGAACAAGTGCGACCACTTTCTCCCCCGATATGAACTGCTCAAGAGCGCAGGTTGTCACCTTCCTCTACCGTTTTATTGACCCCGAATCCAAGAAGTGATAATTCACAAAAGCGGAAAACGACCGTACAGAGTATCTGTACGGTCGTTAATCTTTTATAATCAAATAATTTCCCGAGGATATATTCTATTTATCCTTAAATATCAGCTTTGCTATTTTTTCGCCTTTCGGAAGCCCCATAACATCTTCTTTTGTTATTCCGCGGAGAAGTATCATCGCCGCAAAATAGACTATAACGCCGAGTATTATTGATGCCGCAACGGAAACAAAATTTCCAACGAGCGGAGCACAGAATTTATATGTGAAATAAACAACCGCGCCCATTATTGCGCAGGAGATGAGCGGCCTTATAAATGTTTCACCGAGCGGCGGACGGAACTTCGCGACCCGACGAAGAAGGATCATATTGAGAACGGTTATGACTATATAGCAAAGAACCGTTCCTATCGCTGCGCCCATAAGCTCGATACCCGGAATCGGGATGAGGAAATAGTTTGCCGCAAATTTCACTGCCGCGCCCACCGCCATTGTTATGAGCGGAAGCTCCGCTCTTCCGAGCGCCTGCATTGAAGTAGATGTGAGCGAGGAGGCAGAAAGGAAGAATGAAGCAAGGCCAAGCACCGTAAGAATCGGCGCCGCAACAGCGACATCTGATGCAGATGTATAAAGAATGGAAAGAATCGGCTTTGAAAGAACGGAGATTCCGACCGCTGCAGGTAAGGTGAATATAACTACAATGCGAAGTGCGGAAAGAATCGTCTTTGAAAGCTTTTCATAATCCTTGACCGCGTGTGCCGCAGAAATCGTCGGCGTCACACTGACGTTGAGCGATATGATTATCTGCGGAACGAGGTTGAAAAGCGGCAATGCATAGTTATCATAGATACTGTACATAGTCGTCGTTTCAATAGAATCATAGCCGAGCCACGAGAGACAGATCGGAATAAGCGCCGAGTCTATCGTCGTGGTAAGATTTATAACAAGCGAGCCGAGAGTTACCGGAACTGCAACAGCAAGAATTGCTTTAAGAATCGTCGAAGTCGATCGGCATTCGCCGCCTTCATCAGGAAGCTTTCCCTCAGAAAGTCTCTTACGCATAAGAAGCGCAACCATAAGTATGACGGTCAGAACCGTTCCTATCGTAATACCGAGAATGACGCCGGCTGAAATATATTTCTCCGCAAATCCGTAGTAAAGAAGAAGATATGCGAGAGCGAGACCTACAAGAAGTCTTGATAGCGCCTCAATTATCTGAGAAAGCGCCGTCGGAACCATATTCTCGTGACCCTGGAAATATCCGCGGAAACCTGCCGTTACCGCCATAAAGAGAACTGCAGGAGAAAGAGCAACGATACTCGGAATAACGTTTATATCCATAATTACGTTTTTGGCAAGAAAACCCGATACTGCCATAAGCGAAAGAGTCCCCGCAAGGCCTATCGTTATGCAAAGCCCCATCGCAGTTCTGAATATTTTACCCGTTTCGCGCGGTCTTCCGAGCGCGCGGCTCTCGGAAACCATCTTCGATATTGCAATCGGAATTCCTGCCGTCGCAATTGTCAGGAGGATCGAATAATAGCGATATGCATAGCTGTAAAGCCCCATCGTATATGCTCCGACGAGATTCGTCAATGGAATGCGGAATACCGCACCGATGACCTTAACGAGAATACTTGCAACCGCAAGGATCAATGCACCCTTAACAAAAGATGCCGCTTTTTTCTTAGTCAAAACAAATCAACCTTTCTTATCAATATCGAGAAGCATGACTATCTGACGATAGTTATCTTCCGTCTCGCGGAACACTTCATAGAAACCGTATTTCTTATAAAACGCATATGCCGCGGTATTGCTTTCGGCAACACGGACACTCAGATGTTTTTTGCCCATATTATAATATTTGCTCATCGCGTGACCGACAAGCTGAATGCCGTATCTCTTCCGTCGGAATTCCGGATTGAGATAAAGGAGCGATATATGCCCCGCCTGCGGAAACAGCGAAACATCCTCATCAAGCTCGATCATGCCGACTTCACCAGCAGGACAATAGCCAAAAGCAATGTTTTCTGAACTTTGCTTAAGGACTCGCTTCGCTTTCGCATCTACCGCGCGATCCTTCTGCGGCTCATCACCAAAAATCGCAAGCCATGCTTCCCTGTGATAATGTCTGATCTTGTCTCTGTCCTCGGGATAGCGCGCGCCTTCAACCCCAAGCTTTCTTCCGCCGCCCTCGCGCACCCAATTCATATTATCCCTGTAATCCTTCATCACTGAAAGATGTGAATTATCATTTCTGAATATCTCGCGGTATTCTCCGTTTTCAAATTCAAAGAGGCTCACACAGGTGTTATCACCCCAGTCCTCTTTTTCGACTCCGTCAAGCTTTCCCGCATGGGATATACCATACATAAGAAGCCGCAAGGTTGCCCCGTGGCTCACTATTGCGATTCTTTTCCCTTCATTTTCCGCCACTGCGCGGTCAAGTGCTTTTTTTGCACGCTCATACACGGTTGCATAAGTTTCCCCGCCTTCGACATCAAACTCAAGCGGATTCTCTGTCCACGCAAGATATGCTTTGGGATATTTTGCAGGAATTGCTCCCCACGGCATATTCTCCCATGCACCTATGCCAACCTCACGGAATGCTTTATCGGTTCTGAACGGTATGTTCTTCTTTTCATAAAGCGCCTTTGCAGTTTCGCAAGCACGGGTGAGGTCGCTTGAATATACTGCATCAAGCTCTTCATCTTCAAACCTTGATGCAAGGCATTCCGTCTGCTTATATCCTTTCGGAGAAAGCATTCCGTCATACCAACCGTATGCGCGTCTCGTCAGATTTCCATAAGATTCCGCATGACGGACAAAAAATATTTCAGTCATATCTCCGACTCCCTATCAGAAGCAAAGCTTCAAATCGCGCGCAACTTCTTCCGCCGCAGACCTGATTCTCTCAGAAAGCTCTCCTTCGCCATCAGGCACGGTTATCAGATCCGTCACACAGACAAGACCACCGAGCCCTTTCATATCGAATGCGCCGTTCAAATCGTGAGCCTGAGTTTTCTTTCCGTCATACCCCGTGAGAAAGAAAAAGGTCTTCTTGTAGTTTCTTCTCATTTCGCGCAACGTTGCATTGGTGACGCCGCCAATCATAACTCCGATATCGGAATATCCCATATTGCCGCATATCTTCTCACCAAGACGAACTGCCTTTTCGCAAGCTACGCGATATACTGCGGAAAGACCCGCCGAGAGCTCCTGAAGTTCCTGCGGACTTCCGTTGTGGGAATGCGAAAGGACGAACAAAGCCTTTCCGCTTCCGACACATTTTTCGACAAAAGGAGCGAGTCCTTTCGAGCCATAGTATGCACTGACCGTCACGCAATCCGCACCGAGTATATCGTAATAGAGCTTTGCTTCCGACTCGGATGCTATCGGCTCTCCGATGCATTTCGCATCCGCTATCGCAAAGAGCTCTTTTTCCTTTGCATATGCAATCGCATCGGCAACCGTTTCAATGCCATACGGCAAAAGAGCACCGACATTGACGGAAACTGCCGCAACAGTTTCGCAAACGGAATCAATGACAAGTCTGTTGTAGGCACGAACCGCCTCCGCCCCATTTTCAAACTTATCCGAAAATTCCTTCGGCAATCTCTCCGCAGTCAGGTCAAGACCTACCGCGCACGGAGATTTCCCACTTATAAAACTCATAATAAGCATATCAATATTCAAAACCAACACACCTCATTTCTAACTTATAATTATAACATACATTTCAATAAATGAAAAGACCTGCACAGTTTTTTTGTGCAGGCCGTGTTTTTATATTATTCCGCAAAAAGTTCCGTTGAAAGATATCTGTCTCCCGTGTCGGGAAGGAGAACAACGATATTTTTGCCTTTGTTTTCAGGTCTTTTTGCAACTTCAATTGCCGCGGAGAGCGCGCATCCCGATGAGATTCCGACGAGGAAGCCTTCAACCTTTCCCGTCATTCTTCCCGCCGCAAAAGAATCCTCTGCCGTAACGGTGATTATTTCGTCATAAATTTTCGTATTGAGAACTTCAGGGATGAACCCCGCTCCGATTCCCTGAATCTTGTGTGCACCCGCTCTGCCTTCAGAGAGCATCGGAGAATCGGACGGCTCTACCGCAACAATTTGAACATCGGATTTCCTGCTTTTAAGATATTCTCCGACACCCGTCAGTGTTCCGCCCGTTCCGACGCCTGCAACGAAGATATCGATCTTGCCGTCCATATCCTCATATATTTCAGGGCCCGTTGTTTTAAAATGCGCCTGCGGATTTGCAGGGTTTGTAAACTGACCTGCGATGATCGAACCGGGGATGCTTTTTGAAATCTCCTCCGCTTTTTCGATTGCACCGCGCATACCGAGCGCCCCCGGAGTAAGAACGAGCTCCGCGCCGTATGCGGCAATAAGCCTGCGCCTTTCCTCTGACATTGTCTCAGGCATAACTATTATAGCGCGATAGCCGCGAGTCGCCGCAACTGCCGCAATTCCGATCCCGGTGTTTCCCGACGTCGGTTCAATTATGACTCCGCCTTTTTTGAGCCTGCCACTTCTTTCAGCATCGTCTATGATCTCTCTCGCAACCCTGTCCTTGACAGAGCCCGCAGGATTGAAAAACTCAAGCTTTGCAAAAAGCTTTGCTGAAAGCCCCAGTTTTTCCTCTATGTTTCTGAGCTCCAGAATCGGAGTTCTTCCGATAAGCTGATCTATTGATTC
>JAZSHZ010000104.1:0-8374 GCA_045533555.1 Eubacteriales bacterium | reverse complement strand
TGTCTCAAATTTTCAGAAAACCAATTTACAATACCGCGACCATTGCAGATAAAACGCCTTGAAACATCAAATTTCAAGTGGTTTTCCGCTTGCTCTGTTCAAACCTCACCTCTCGACGTACCAACGTACTACTTCGGGTTCGGTTTGAATAATCTTGCACCCTTTTGGACAATCGCTCAGCGTGTCGAGAAGTTTATCGACACGCTTAGCTCTCCGATTGTCGGAGAGCTTTTTATAATGATCCTAATGAAAATTTTTTGAATAGTTAAAACTATTTTCCGATCTTGATTGTCTATGCAAACGAAGAGGTGAGAGAACAATGAACACTGCAGTGAAAAAACAGATTTTCGAAAACTACATAACGGAGAATCTTGATTCGGCATACAGGTTTGCATATACCTATATGAAGAACAGACATGACGCGGAGGATGTCGTCAGCGAAAGCGTCATCCGCGCTCTCTCTTCAATCGCAATGCTTCGTGATATACGGCATATCAAAACGTGGTTTTATCGGATAATCGCAAATACAGCTCTCACGGCACTAAAGAGGCAAAAGCGATGCGTAAGCGTCGATTTTGCGGAAAATGAATTTGAGGCGGAGCCGTGCTTCGATGATTATTCCGGCATACACCTCGAAGATATTCTTGAGAAGCTGCCGGAAAAATATCGGGCGCCTGTCGTTCTGAAGATCTGCGAAGGAATGACACTTCCGCAGATAGCAAAGGTTCTTTCGATAAACGAGAACACCGCAAAGACAAGGCTCTATACGGCGCTGAGGCTTCTCAGAAAGGAAACGGAGGGAATATTATGAATAATATAAAAAATGAATATGACGGAATGGTCGCAAGCTCCGAGCTCCGGGAAAGGATCGGAGAAATTATGAACGAAAACAAAAAGAGAAAAGCACCACTTGCAAAGACAGCACTTAAAATCGTTGCCTGCGCTGCGATAATATGCATTGCGACGGCGAATATCTTCCCGGCGGTCGCTATTGCGGCGGAAGAAATCCCCGTGCTTCGGGATATCGTCCGCATAGTTACCCTTGGAAGATATGAAAACAGAATCGGAAATGCCGAGGCGGATATCAATATCCCGATGATTGAAGGGCTTCGTGATTCCGGGCTTCAGGAGCTTCTTAACCGCGAGTTTGCGGAAAATGCGGATGCGCTCATAAAAGAGTTTGAGAAGGGCGCGGGTGATGCGAGAGAAGCAATATATCTCGATTATGAAGTGCGCTCAGATCACGAAGACATCCTCTCGCTCGATGTTATACACACATATGTCGGAGCAAGCGCCGCGGAGACGCACAGATTCTATAATATAGACAAGAAAGAGGGAAAGATACTTAAGCTTTCTGATATGTTTGGAAGAGATGCGGATTTCGGGACACCGATAAGCGAATATATCAAAGAGGAGATAAGAAAAAGAAATGCGGATACAGGCCTCTATTTCGAGCAAGGTGAGGTCGGAGCATTTGAGGGCGTTTCGGAAGATACCATGTTCTATATAAACGAGGGCGGAAACATCGTCATCGTCTTTGACGAATATGAGATAGCAGCGGGCGCCGCAGGCTCACCGGAATTTGAAATACCCGCCTCACTGACGGAAAATATCGGATAATAAAAAACTGTCGGACACAATTTGTGTCCGACAGTTTTGCGTTTTATCTTATTCTTTTTCGAGTGCGAGAGTCTTTGTTGTGATGTCGCAGACTTCGCTCGGTCCGTAATACTGGATAGCACCGGGGAAGATATAAGCTGTCTCAAGCGCCCATTCTTCTCTGTTTGCCTCAAAGAACTTGAAGGGCTTGCCGTCAAGCTCGACAAGTGCCTTTCTGATAACGGGCTTATCTTCGCCGTGACGGCGCTCAATGTTCATCATCTTTGTTATCGGCATACCGCCTGCAACCCATTCATCAGCCGGCTTTGAAAGATTTGAAATCTTGGAGAGATATCCGTTGTAGCCATACTGAATGAGCATAAATGCATTGTAGCCGAGAGAATAGCAGTAGTCTGCATCGAAGTTGGAGGGGAATGCACATCTGCCTTCGTAGCCGAAGAAGTGGTGGATCGGGGAGAATTTGCCGTTGTATGTTCCCGCCTTCTTTCTTGCCGCAAGCTTGTCTGCAACGAGCGCAGAGAAGAGCTTTTCGGATTCGATGAGAGAAACCTGAACGTTGCCGTGCGGATCGCGCTCAAGGAAGAGCTGCTGCTGAATGCCCTGCGGAAGAATTGCAAAGACTGCCATGGATTCCTTCGTGAGTCCGTTTTCGATGAAGGCATATTTCTCCTCCCAAGTGGGAAGTGCATTGAATGCGTCTGCGCGGCTTCCTGCGAGAAGCTCATTTATTTCCGCGATAAGAACGGAGAATTCGGGAACGAATTCGACAACGCCCTCGGGAATGATTGCAACGCCGAAGTTCATACCCTTTGCGGCGCGACCTGCGACGGAATCTGCAATGTAATCCGCGATTTCGGAGAGAGACATCTTTTTAGCCGCAACCTCTTCGGAGATGAGGCAGATGTTCGGCTGGGTCTCAAGCGCGCATTCAAGTGCAACATGGGAAGCGGAGCGACCCATAACCTTGACGAAGTGCCAATATTTCTTTGCGGAATTTGCATCGCGGCCGATGTTGCCGATGAGCTCGCTGTATGTCTTTGTTGCGGTGTCAAAGCCGAAGGAGCATTCGATATCCTCATTCTTGAGGTCGCCGTCGATCGTCTTCGGGCATCCGATAACCTGAACTCCTGTGTTGTTTGCCGCGAAATACTCGGCAAGAACTGCCGCGTTCGTGTTGGAGTCATCGCCGCCGATAATGACGATAGCTGTTATACCGTGCTTCTTGCAGACGTCTGCGACGATTGCAAACTGCTCGTTCGTCTCGAGCTTTGTTCTGCCCGAACCGATGATGTCAAAACCGCCGGTATTTCTGTATTTGTTGATATATTCGTCGTCAAAGATGATATAGTTGTCTTCAATGAGACCGATGGGGCCGTTCTTGAAGCCGTAGAGAACGTTTTCGGGGTTGGTGGATTTAAGAGCATCATAGAGACCGCAGATGACGTTGTGACCGCCCGGAGCCTGACCGCCCGAGAGAATAACGCCGACGACCTGCTTCTTTGCCTCGGATGTGTTCTCACCCTTCTTGAAGACGATTTCCTTCTTACCGTAGGTGTTCGGGAAGAGAGCCGCAATCTTTTCGCAATCTGCGACGCTCTTTGTCTCCGCGCCTTCCGAAACGCTTATCTCGGCGATGCCGCCGCGGAGCATTTTCGGGAGCTTCGGAGCATATTCATATCTTGCTTTCTGTAACGGTGTGACTTTCATAAAACAATTCTCCTTGTCCTTTTTATAACATAAAAGGTATTATATCACATTTTATTTCATTTATCAAACATAAAATTCAGCAAAATCATCGAGTCTGATGCAACCGAGCGCCTCGCCGCAGGATACGCCGCAGTCGATTGCGATGTTGTTGTTTTTGTGAGCGATTTTGCCGCGGTATTCCTCGCCGTAGTGGAAGGTGGGAGTGTGGCCCGTGATGAGAAATTTATCGGCAAAATGCGTCTTGTCGCAATCCGTCCTGTGCCAGACGATATCGTGGAGGTCATAGTCGCTGAGCGGAGTTTCTTCGGAAAAATCCGGAAGACCGCCGTGGATGAGGATGAAGCTCCTGTCGCCGACGGTTATCTCCTCGTATGCGGAGAATTCCCCGCCGAGATAATCGATGAGTGCATCCTTGTCTTCATCGGGAAGATCGAGATATGCCTCAAGCGTCACCCTGCCTCCGTTGAGCATCCAGGTCTGCCAGATATCAACGATATGTGCATTTTGCTCAGAGAATATTGAATATATATTCTTGAGGACGGGGTAAGCCATATGCTCGTGGTTTCCGAGAATCGGGAAGACATTCGGACGGCTCATCATATCGAGAAGAATTCCGATTCCGTCATCCCCGCGGTCAATGACATCACCGAGGATATAGAGCGTGTCGGAATCCTTAAGATCGATTTCCTTGAGCATTTTTGAGTATTTTTCGTAGTTTCCGTGGATGTCGGACATAACATAGGTCATAGTATTTTCCTCCGTATTGTTTTTCATATTTATATTATATCACGGTTGTCGGTTTTATCGCACATAAGAATCAAAAAATTTCAGTTGCGGGAAATATGTTTTTGTGTTATACTGTTAGAATAAAAGTTATATTGAATAAAAAGGAGTCTTGAAAATGTCAGAGCTTTTGGCAAATGAAGGCAAGAATACGACCATAACCGTCGAAGGGAAGGACTATATGCGCCTTCCGATAAAGACACACGTTGTCACGGAAAACGATAAGATTGCGGACGTTGCGGAGAAATATGCAAAGGAGCATATGGTTGAGGGTGATATCCTCTTTATTTCCGAAAAGTGCGTCGCCTGCTCGCAGAAGCGCGCAGTTCCGCTGACGGAGATTCATCCGCGCCCGCTTGCGAAGTTCCTTTGCAAGTTCGTCTATAAATCCCCCTACGGCATCGGACTTGGAATTCCCGAGACGATGGAGATGGCTCTCCGCGAATGCGGAACCGTCCGTCTGCTCTTCGCGGCGTTTGTTTCCGCAATAGGCAAGCTTCTCGGCAAGCGCGGCTGGTTCTATAAGGTTGCGGGATATCGTGCGGAATCCATAGACGGACCCACTCCCTACACGCTTCCGCCCTATAACAAGTGCGTCGTTCTCGGACCCGAAAATCCGGATAAGGTCGCAAAGGAAATCGCAGAGCGCATCGGCTTCAAGACGGTCATCGTCGATGTCAATGACCTCACGGGCAAGATTCTCGGCGCAAGCGAAGAATCGCTCGACCGCGAGCTTCTTCCGAAGATCCTCCGCGACAATCCCCTCGGTCAGAGCGCACAGCAGACCCCGATGGGCATCATAAGAGAAGCAAAATAATATAAAACCTCTCAATCACCTGATCCGGTGATTGAGAGGTTTGCTGTTTTATATACGTTTTGTCCATAAAAATATATATTATTTATTGCAGCGGCGGGCTTAATATGGTAATATAAAACCAAATAAAAGGAGGAGATAATTATGGCTAAAAAAGCATATTTCTTTATTGATGACGTCATCTGGACACTGCGCGACATAACAAGGCAGAAGCCGAAGTCGCTCTTTGATAATCCGTTCATCAGAACGCTCAAGGAGGCTCACGATAAATACGGAGTCAAGACTCAGCTCAATCTTTTCTGGAGAACGAGCTATTTCTACGGAATGGATGAATTCACGCTTGCCGATGTTACCGACGCATATAAGGCGGAGTGGGAAGAGGCTTCCGATTGGTTGAAGCTTGCATTCCATGCAAAGGAAGAATTCCCCGATTATCCGCACGTCAATGCGACATACGATGATATTAAGACACTTTATGAAAACATAAAGCGCGAGATCATCCGTTTTGCGGGCGAAAAGAGCTTTACTGCGGGTGTAACTCCGCACTGGGGCCCCGTCAGCTACGATGGCATCCGCGCTCTCTATGATTGCGGCGTCAGAATCGTCTGGTGCTCCGACGGCGAAAAATATGAATATAACGGCGATGTCAATTCCTTGCCTTACGGACACGCGATGCGCCTTCTCAATAACCGTCAGCCGGATGCAGGAGTATATTCCCGCGGAAGCCGTGATGTCGCAATCAATAACTCCATTGCGTGCTATAACCACCTTACGACAGAGCAGGCAGAAGCAATGGAAGGAAAGTTTGACTATCTCGTGGATGAGAAGACGGGAATGGGCTTTAAGAGATATACAACGATCTCTGCGCTCAATCTCATTCCGCTTGAAGAGGTCGAGAGCGATATCGCTCCGCATATAGGAAAGGAATACATCTGCCTCGGGAACCACGAGCAGTATTTCTATCCCGATTATCTTGCATATCAGCCCGATTATTCCGAAAAGATATTCAGAATGGGCGATTATCTCAAGAAGAACGGCTATGAATTCTTCTATATCGAAGAACTTACAAAATAAGAAAAATGAGCGGGAGCGGAGATGAAATCCGTTCCCGCTTTGCATAATGCGGAAAAAGCACAAGGAGCCAGACGGGATTAATCTGACTCCTTGTGCTTTGTATATATAGGGGGATTAGAAGGCTTAATTTAACAGTTAATATTTTCTTAACTTCTGTTAATATTCTACCATTGACTTTTTAAAAAGTAAAATATATAATTATTATGAGAGATATAACTTTAAGTTATGGAGTTTTACGGAGGTAAAGTAAACGTTATGCATACAACACAGCTTAAATATGCACTGGAAGTTGAGAAAACAGGGTCAATAACGGCGGCGGCGCAAAGCCTCTATTTAAGCCAGCCAAACCTCACAAAATCGATAAGGGCGCTCGAGGATGAAGTTAACATTCAGATATTTCAGAGAACTCCGAAGGGAATGATTCCGACGCGCGAGGGGAAAGAGTTTCTGAGCAATGCGCGCGTTATATATGAGCAGATATCAAATTTTGATGCAAAATACACGTCAACCAGAGCGGGCGGAGTCAATATGACGATGTGCATTCCGCGTGCGACGTATCTGAGCCTTGCGATTACGGATTTTCTCAACACGATCGTCGATGAGGAGAAAATCTCCGTCAGCATAAAGGAATGCAGCCCGCTGACGACGATAAAGTCGGTCACCTCGGGCGAGGCGCATATAGGAGTCGTAAGATATTTCACGAAGCACGAGGAATATCTTTTTGAAGTTCTTGATAGGAGAGGAATAGCCCACGAGCATCTGCTTGAATTTGAACCGAAGGTAGTTATGTCCCGGAATCATCCGCTTGCGGATAAGGATGAGATATTGCTTTCGGATCTCGAAGACTATACGGAGCTTATTCAGGGCGATAACGAGGAGATGCGCCGCGAGAACGGCGTCTCGGAGGTGAGTGCGCTCAAAGGCATTCAGGAAAAGAAGATATATCTCTACGGACGCGGAAGTCAGGGCGATATACTGACCAACGTTCGCGGAACGTATATGTGGGTTTCGAATATGCCGGAGCGCGTTCTCCGCGCGGGAAATCTCGTTATAAGAGACTGCCCGGATCAGAATCGCATCGCGCGCGATGCCCTTATCTACCGCGAAGGGCATATGTTCAATGACTATGAAAATACTCTGTGCAGATGCATGAAAGAGAAGATAAAGGAACTGTATGGATAAAAAAGAGAGAGTTATAGCGGCGCTATAGCTCTCTTTGGTGTTGCTTGCGATATTCACGGACGGTAAGCCCGAATTTCTGCTTGAATTTTTTCATAAAATGGCTGACGTCCGAAAAGCCGGAGGCCTCGCAAAGCTCCTTCACGGGCATGCTTCTTTCGCGAAGAAGCTCTGCCGCGTGGTTGAGGCGGATGTCAACGAGATAGGAAACGGGCGGAATGCCGATGACCTCCTTGAAAACTCTTGACATCTGCGTGTGGCTGATATAAAGCATTTTTGCTGCGAAATTGACTGAAAAATCGGGATTTTTGAAGTTGAGGTCGATAATCTGCTTCGCGTTTTCCGCAAGCTCCTTGTGGTGCGCGGTCGAAGTTGAGGTCTCGATTTTTGAAAACTCCGCCGAAAGAATCTGCATAAGCGAGGAAAGCGCGGTGAAATATACCTCGGGAGTTGCCGCATCAGCCTCGAGAAGCGAATCGAAAATCCATTCGACTCTCTGCGCAAATTTAGCTGCGCGGCAAGGCTCGTCCTCGGAAAAGCCGAGAATTTCGCGTATCTCGGGAGCATAGTCCGCGTGGAAGGCGATCCAATAGTATTCGAGCGTGTTTTCTCTGTCGGGATAAATGCACCAAGGCTCGTTGCGGTTGATAAAAAACATATCGCCGCTTTTGACGTTGAAGGTGTTTCCCTGTATGAAAAGCTCTGCCTTTCCGCGGCGGATGAAATAGAGCGCGGAAAAACGGTTGACTCCCAAAAAATCACCTGTGCGCTTTGATATATCATTGTTGAAGCCGATGCTTGAAAGCTTTAAGAACTTATATTCATTTTCCTTGAAAGAAAGCGATTTAGTCTCCTTCGGTGCAGACATTTCACATCACCCCGCATTTACTGTTAGCATACCACGGCAAATGATAAAAATCAATAGGTAATGCAAAAAAACACATAAAACGAAAGCGATTGGAACCGCCGCACAACCATCGTAGGGCGCGGCGACTCGACGCGCCGCATTTCCGCACCAACCCGCGGATGACGGGACGGAAATCCCGCCAAACCGTGTTTTGCAAAATGAAAATTTTTTTAACGTGTTTTTAAAAAGTGAAATGAGGCGGCAGTAAGGTTTGCGGGGAGATGTGTCCCATAAACGGGACTGCAAAAGATGGCAAAATCCTGACAACAAAATAATTAAAAACGTGGTAT
>JAZSHZ010000262.1:0-16076 GCA_045533555.1 Eubacteriales bacterium | reverse complement strand
GATGAGACCGTTCTTGCCGTTGATGAGCTTTGCATTGACAAGTGCTGCTACCGCATCCTTTGCATAGTCTGCAACCTGATCGAAGTCACTTGCTTGCGGGACGTCGAGGACGCCGTCCCCTACATTGAGTTTGTTCATTCCCGTAAGTGCGCGGTAAACAATCAACATCATATCCTGACGGGTGATATTGTTTCTCGGTGCGAATTTATTCTCACCGATACCGTTTACAAGACCTGTGTTTCTCGCTACCGCAAGCTCCTTCGCGAAGTAGTCGGAAGCGGAGACATCAGCGAAGTTTTCTTCGTTTTCACTTGCGAGCTTGAATGCGCGGACAAGGAGGATTGCGAAGTCTGCGCGTGTTATGTTAGCTGCAGGTGAGAACGTGTTCTCGCTTGTTCCCTTGATGATTCCTTCATTCGCAAGAGCATTGATTGCCTCTGCCGCCCATGCGTGGTTTCCGAGGTCGATGAATCGGACGTTTTCGGCTCCCTCTCCGAGGGAGCTGTCGGCATCGCCGACTGAGGGAGTTTTATCCCCTACATTGTCTGTAGAGGACGAAGTATTGTCCTTATCCTCCGGCTTTGTTGACGGAATCGTCGGTGTGCTTGTTCCCGGTGTGGACGGGGCGCCGGAGCTTCGGCCGCCTGTGGTTGAACCATAGACCTTGATTGAGAAATAGAGCGTGCTCGTTCTTCCCGATTCATCCGTTGCATCGATTGCAACGAGATTATCGCCTATCTGGCTTGCCGTCGGCTTCCACATGAATGTTGCTGTTTCGGGATCGAAGCTTGCGCCACGCGGAAGCGTTCTCGCAGAATAGGTTATCTCGCTTTCATCATCCGCAGTTGCGTTGACTCTGACTGAGATCGAGCTTCCCGCAGTTGTTGAAAGGCTGTCGGAAACCTCATCAAATACCGGTGCATGATTATCTTCGTGTACAAGTGCGATTGAGAATGTCTGACCCTCTGCTATATCGTAGTTGTAGCCGCCGTTTATGTCGCCGCTGTCGATATACGAATCGATGAGCGTTACATAGCCGATATCGAGCTTTGCACTCATTCCGTCCTCGGAAAGCGTTGCATCCTCAATGGCGAATGCCGCATTTCCGAGCGCAGGGCTGTCAACTCTGATGAGCGAGCCACGGAGCATATCCGCATCTTCGACCTTTTCATCAAATGCAACATCAATGAAGTTCTCGAAAGCAAGCTCATGAGTAAATCCTGTGACTGTTCCGTTGACGGTTGCGCGTGCATCCGTTATATCGGAGAGTATTTCACCGTCGTGGAGATAGCTGTAGATATTATCGCCCTCTTCATTGAGAGTCCATACACCGACAAAGCCCTTGAAATCGAAGGAGTATGGAGTTTCGAGCGTGTTGTCCGTTACAGTATATGTGATCGCGTTGTTCTGGGCATAGACGACATAGTCGACTCTTCCGTCGACAAGTGTCACTTTGACCGCTGCCGCCTTGTCGGTTGCCTTCGGATTTCCGTCCTTGACCTCCATATCAACGCGCTCTATTTTCTCGATATAACGATTCTTGTTGTACGGCTCATAGACTGTTGTGAAGAGCGTGTTGAGGTCCTTACCGGTTCTGCGGACGAGCATATACTTCTGATGCTTTGCATATGCAAGGTTTGCCGCAGTTCTCGGCGGATAGCCGTCTGCAAGAGTTACCTCATCAGCCTTAAAGTCATTTGCCATAGTTACGCGGAGATTGATATCCATAACATTCTTCGGGTTGCGAGCATAGTTATGAAGATCGATTATATCAAAGTCGATATAGAAGCTTTCAAGGTTCGGTGTCTGCGAACGCTCGACATGCTCAAGCCATGTGTATCCGTCAGGATATTTGAGCTTCTTGTAGTTCGTTGACGGGTCTGTGTACGGGTCGTTTCCGAACGGTACGTCAACGCCTGCATATGTTCCGCCTATCTGCTTCTCAAAATTGAGCTCAGGTGAGGAGGATGCCACCTCTTCGCCGGAGGAATGGAAGCTGTAGAGGTGGTCATCGCCACCGAGAATCTTGAAGAAGTCGACGCCATAGGAAATTTCGCTGTCATAGTCAATCATAACGACCGTTCTGCGATATTCCTCCGTCTGTGTATAGACACTTGAGCCGTCAATATCCATAACCTTGACGCGCGTATCCTTTGCATCGAAGTGGAGCGGATCGAGCGGCTCTGCGCTCTGATACTGATTCTTTTCATCAACAACGACCGTGTTGTGGGCAATTGTCGTGTTCGTCCACTGATGGCGGTTCGGATGGTAGCCCGTCTGCTCCGGATATCCGTTTTCGGGAGTCATGGCAAGACCGTATGCCTCAATGCCGAGGTTGAGCTTGTCATAGTGGCTGTGCGATGTTGCACCGCCGAAGTACATCCAGAAATCGCGCGTTGTGTCGCGGATTGCCGTTGTTCCCGTATCCTCGTGGAGTGTTCCTGCGCGGAGAACGCCAAGACCGTAGCCCGTCATTATCGAGCTTTTGTCAAACGGATATTCGCCATATTCATCGATTATATCGAGAATCTCTTTTTTGAGGCTTTCGGGATTCTTTGTGAATATGTCATAATGCATACCGTCGAGATTTCCCTCTGTATACATCCTGAGTCTGTAGAGAAGCTGTGCAATTTCTATTGCGCTCTCGTAGTGATATTTCTTAACGCCGTTGAAAGCACCGATGATAACATCCTGATCATCCGGGAGCTGCGCAAACCAACCTGTTCTGCCCGAGTCACCGATTGACGGCTGACCGCGGCGGACAAGAGTCATCGGGTTATATGACTTAATCATTCCGATATACTTCGGGTTGCCCCATATATCCATTCCGTCATATGTTTCATTGAGCGCGAGAATTTCAGCAACGTCATAGAGCTGAGTTACCCAGATTCGGTTGTAGCCCGGAGCAGACTCTGTTCCCTGTCCGTCACGTGATACTTCATTAATAAGCTGCTGACCGACACCGCCGCCGGAGTTGGATTCATACTGAACCTCAATACTCTCTTTGAATATCCAGTCAATCATCTGATTTGTTGTCGGCTGGGTATCGAGAACGACAGCTGCCGCCGCAATTGCAGACTGGTGGTGACCGAAGTTACCGCGAAGATCTGCTTCAAGCGCCGCTGTATACATCTCTGCGAGATAGTTTGTCTCAACATTCGTTCTGATTGCTTCTGCCGTTGATTTATCGCCGATTGCGGAATATTTCTGTGCCTTCTCATTAAGGAAGGAGATAACCTGCGGGTCATCATAAATCGGGAAGAACGAGTCATAGGTCTTCGAAAGCGCAAGATCATTGATCGACTGCCAGATGTTATTGAGCATCTTGCCGTTCTTCGAGCTTCCGAGATAATAGCCCTTTGCAATCCACTCGGTTGTGCAGAACTCGGGATAGAGATCTGCCATTCTGTCGAGCATTATCGCACCGGCTCTTCCGTATTTCGCGTCGCCTGTATAGAGATATGCATCGGAGAGCGAGGTTATTGCATTCTTAATCTCTGCCGAATGGGCATCTCCCGATGAATACCAGAGGCCGTAGTGGTGGTAATACGGGATATAGGTATATACTCTCTTTTTACCGTTGGAATAGTAGGAGCCTGCGTCATAGCCGAGACCGTCGTCAACGCCCCATGTTTCGGGCTTTTCGGTGCTTGTGAGCTTGACAGGGCAGCTTTCCGTTCCTACCTCAGGATAAAGCGTATTCTTGAGATAGTCAACCTTGCCGTCTGTTTCTTCGACAAGTGCCGCATTGCGCTCGCGGGCAAGCTCTACGCTATATACGCCCGTTCTCTCATCTATACCAAGCTCATAGAGCTTTGCAAAGTCATTTGACGGGAATCTTCTCTGGCATGCCGGACACTGAATCTTCCACGGATTTGCAATTGCATTTGTCTTCCACGGATATACGCCGAATTCCTCCTGAACATCCTCGCCGCAATAGTGGCAGATATATATTTCTGGGTCTCCCGAAAGACCGACCTGCCATGTACGCGGAATGCTGTCACCGGGAATCATCTTCCAGAGATATTCATGGCCGAGATCGACATATCTGTCTGCTTTTCTGACTGCTACATCCTTTGCGGATTTTGCCCAGCTGTATTTCTGAATGTTCTCGCGAGCCGCTTCGACACGGACATCCGTGTAGTAGGTGCGCTTTGTCTTTCCGCTTCTGACGGACACCGTCACTGTTGCGGACTTTGTGTCATCGCCTATCGTTATTTCCGCAGTGATATCTGCAACGCCTTCGGAAACGGGAGTTACCTTTCCGTTTTCAACTGTTGCAATCTCTTCATCGGAGCTTGACCAGACGATTGTTGCATCGGTAAGCGAAAGAGCTTCGCCCGAGGAATTCTTTGCAGCCACAGAAAGCTCAATTCCGTCGGAATTCGTGCTCATAACGAGTGTTTCGTAACCGATTTCAACGCTTGCAAGCGCCGCATCTTCCTCTGCGCTTGTCGCCTCGATTACCGTGATTATATATTCTTCTGTCTTTTCTGAATTTTCTGTCTTTGCGGTTACCGCGATTGTTGTCTCGCCGACTGCAAGAGCCTTGATGTTACCCTTTGCATCGACTGTTGCAACATCCTCTGCAGATGAGACATAGGTTGCGCTTGCCATCTTGTCTGCCTTGCCGTCAAACTGCGGCTGCCAAGCATAGGTAAAGTCATCCTCTGTCGCCATAACTGCATTGATGTTTGCGCTTTCACCGACCTCAAGAGTGAGTGTTTCTGCAGGAACTGCAGTAATCTGCGGGAGTTCGTTCCTTGCGATGAAATACATCTCGCGGATACCCATATAGTATGAGGTGGTTATCTGCGAATTCGGGTTTGTGCGGAGTCGGAGTTCGTGCGTTCCTGCTTCAAGATACATAGTACGCATCGACTGAGCTTCGCCCCAGGCGGTCATACCCTTGAAATAGAAGGAATAGTTTCCGATATATGTTCCGTCAAGATAGAAATCGACATCGTCTGCCGCCTTCTGACCGATGCAACGGCCACGGAAGACCGGCATATAATATCCCGTGTAAGGAACATTTATCTTCATTGCAAGAACCTGACCCGAATTATTGTTCTGAGTCTGGAAGCCCGTGTTCATAAGACCGGGTCTTGTCTGGGATGACATATTTGCATAGTCAAATTCCCATCCGTCAACCTCGAGCTTTACTTCTTCGGCAACCGATGTCTTCGGCGCCGCAAAGTCAATCTTGAAGCTTCGGAGGTCGGACTCGACAACAGTTACGGTCAATGTATTTGTCTTTACCGTTGCACCGTTGAGCGTTACGTTTGCATATATCTCAACCGTTTCGCCCTCGCGGTTACCGAACATATAGCCTTCTTCGTTGACAGAGATCGCATCACTGCTGACAACCCATTCGACGTCAGCCGCTTCGATATCTGCCGCATAGCCGCTTTCCGAAACGCCGCGGATTGTGAGCGGAAGGTCGCGGAGATATCCGACTTCACTTGCGCCGATAAGCTCTGCGGAAACAATCGGAGTGCCGTCCGTTACGTGAATCTCCGCTGTTGTTACGACCGTGACGTTTTCATAGATAACGGTTACATCAACATAGCCTGTTCCCGCCGCAAGCGGAGTTACAACACCGTTTTCATCAACCGAGAGGATATCCTTTGACTGCGCCTTAAAGAGAACGCGCGCATCCTCGATGTTGATTTCTTCTCCGTTTGTGTCAAACGCGCGAACTTCAACCTGAGTTGTGTTTCCTTCGCCGACAGGTACAGCTTCTGCTTCTGCTTCGGCATACATAATTTTTCTTTCAAAGTTTGATGTCGTGACATCTGCGCTTCCGCTTCTTGTGACACCGTTGAGCGTCATCTTAGCGGAGATATTTGCAGTTCCGTTCATACCTGCAAGCGAGGATACCGCCGATGCATAGTATATTCCCGGCATTCCTGTCATTGCGGTTCTTTCCGGCTTCATAATCTCGCCGATGATATAGTCATTGTTCTTCTCGATCTCAACGCACTTCGGAACACAGTTTGCATCAAGGGAGATATACTGCCCCGTTGCCGTGCGCGGTTTGACATTGATGACAATTGAAGAATTCTGACCGAGAGCAAGCTCACCGTCGACCGTGACCTCAAGATCGTCAAAGCCGACCTCGCGGAGGCTGAAGTCGTCAAACCAAACTGTTCCGCCATAGCCTGCCTTCATAATGTCTGTCTGACTCGGACGGAAGACGAAGACCGGTGTGAAATATTCAACATCGCGGCCTGTCAAAAACTCTGCCGAAACAGGAATGGTTACGGTCTGCCATTCTTTATATTTTTCTGTCCAATTCTCTTCGAGTGTGATGTTCATACCGCGGTTATAGCCCGGAGTTGATGAGCTTGCACTCTTTGAGGAATAGGGATAAATGTCGAGATTTATTGCCATCGGTTCTGCGCCTGACGGAGTTGTCCAATCCTCAAGCTTCATCTTGAAGGTGAAGAGATAAAACTGACCTGTCTTTACTTCAACTCGCGGACCTGTTGCCGAGCGGATATATGCAGGTGTTGCGGGGTTGTTATATTTGCCTGTGCTTGCATTCTGGCCATAGATATCGGATGCCGCGATTTCGGGATTGATAACAACGCCCATTGCTCGGTTGTCTGCATCTCCGTCCTTCTCAACTGTTCCGATTTTTGCGCGAATCCACCACGGGCTTGTCGGCTCTTCGTCCTGACGCGCCATATCCCACGGCCATATATCGCTCTCGTGGTCAGGGTTCTGCTCCGCACCAAGCAATTCCTTACCGACAGGTGTTACGACGATATCGCGGCTTATTTCGCGCTTGATTCCGTCATAATTTACCTTTACGGTGAGTGTAGCCTCTCCGCAGGAGATTGCATCAACCTTGTTATCTGCCGTTATGATTGCAACATCCTCGTTGCTTGATGTAATCTCAACGCTGAGCTTTGTTTCATCTATTTCGTCAAGCTCCATATCAACCTTATCTGTGAGCTTGACAATTATGTCGTGCACGGACTTGAGTGCGACGGGGTCGCCTTCCTCAATTCCTCGGATTGTCATATCAATCTTATCGAAAGCACCCGGTGCTGCGGCAATCTTCATTGAAGTGCCGTAGAAATAGTGCTTGCCTTTGCCCTGATAAGTAGTTTCGTTGTCTGTTATAAAGTCAAATACAACATAGTATTCGCCGCGCTTTTCTGCCGTGAACTTGCCGACCTTCATATAGCCGAGATCACCCGAGCCCTTTGTTTCAAAGTGACCTACGGGAGTTCTTGCATCAAGCATATCGCGCGTGATCGTTGTTATTCCCTTTGCGGGGATGAGGTGAACATCCGCACCTGCGCCAAAGTCGGCACCGCTTGCGCGGACGGAGAAGTTATATTCGCCCTTGTTCGGAATATTTACCTTATATGCAAGGAACTGACGGCGGTCATCAGCGTAGAAGCCCTTTGTTGCCGTTACGTTGATACCTGTTGTTGACATAACAAAGCCGTTCGGTGCATAGGAGTCAACACCGGGCCAGGCATACTGTGCGCTCTTTGTTGCATCAATATCGGAGAGCTTTCCGATAAATGTCATATAACGGAGGTTACCGCTTGCATCAAGGCCGAGGTTTTTGTCTGCCTTGCCTGCTTCAAGAGCTGCTGCGCGAGCTTCAGCCGTCATAACATTTGTGCTGAAAAGATATTCAAGCTCGACACCCGCGTTTCCAAGGTCCTCCGCCTCAACTTCGATTTCAACGGAATCGGAAAGCGGCTTACCCGCAACAGTTGCGGAAGCTGTAATCGTAGTTTTACCGACAGCCTTTGCAGTTACGGTTCCATCTGCAGCTACTTCTGCAACATCTGTCTTTGAAGATGAATAGGAGATATCAACGCCCTTTACATCTGCGCCGCTTGCATCCTTGAGTGTTGCCGTGACGGATGTTTCATCGCCGATCTCGACAACATCGCTCTCTGCCGATATTGTGAGCGTCACATCACCCATCGGGGTGAGCTTGAAGTTGCGGAGCCAATAATAATAGTGCGGTCCGTTGTTGTTTTCGATAGCAACTGCATTTTCGTTGACACCGTTCATAACGAAAAGGAGATAATATTCTCCACCCTTGAACTCAACCGGCGCATATGCATCGGTTTTTGAGCCGTTGGTTGCAGTTCCTGCAGCATATGTATCGGAAGCACCGATTAATTTGACATCTGCAGAGCCTGAATTTATCGCAGTGAGAACCGAAGCAAGTCCGCTCGTCTTGCCCGACATATCCCAATTATTCTTTTCAGCTGTTGCTTCTTCGACATAATATACATTTACCTTTGCACCGCTCTGATAAGGAGCATATGTGAGCGACGGAATGTATGTCGAATCACCCGTTACCTTGATTTTAAAAGAAGTAACGGCATTGAGATCCTTGTTTGCTTCCTTGACGGCAATGGAGGCAATGCCTGCGCGGAATGCGCCTGCGATTGTGTTTCTTACCATAAGGTAATCCCACTTACCGGAGGAAACCGATGTATTTATATCATCGTATGTATATGTATCCTTTTTGCTTTCGTTATCGGACATACCGACGTTTGCGGTTTGACCGAGCGCCTCACGAGAGAATACATATATTTCTTCGCGCGGCAATGTTGACACGACTTCGATATCTACCGTTCCGCTAACCGGAGCGCCGCCGACTGTTGCGGAGGCAGTAATTGTCACCTTACCCTCTGCGATTGCCTCTACCTTACCGTTTGCATCAACTGTTGCAATGCTGTTATTGGAGCTTTCATAGGAAACAGCCGCGTTTACCGGAGCACCGAACCCATCAGCAACGCTTGCGGAAACAGTTGTTGTCTCACCGATTGCGATTTCTTTCTTTGCAGCAGTGACGGTAACGGTTGCATCGCCCTGCTCCTTGAAGGAAATCTCACAGATTCTCTGATAATGAGTATTAACAGTTGCACTGTATACACTTGCATTCTCATTCGCACCTGCGCTTGAGAATACGAGATAGTATGTTCCTGTCGAAAGCTCAATCGCTGTTCCTGTTTTCGTCACGGTTGCAGAATAATCCTTATCCGCGAGAGTTTGCGGAACATCTCCGTTGTATGTATCTATTCCATCGATGATCTTTGTCGCAACCGCATCTGCCTGAGTGCTGTTCTTCATTACCTGATATACAGCACTTGAGCCGGAGCTGGAACTTGATGTATGCATATCCCAACCCTTTGCAGTTGCATCCTCTGCAGAGACGATATATACATTCATTATACCGCCGCTTATCATCTGTGCGCAGGTAACAGTCGGCATGAATGTTCCCGAAATACCTTCCGGAACATCGATCTTGATTGCCATACCGTTATTGCGCTCCGTTCCGTAATTATTAGCCGGAACAAAACGCATACCGCCTGCATCAAGCGCCTGCGACGCCATTTTATAATAGCTTCCGTATGTCCACTTGTTTCCCTGCGTTATAGTGTCATATGTGACAAGATTAAGCGCAGTTTTGCCTGTCGCTCCGCCTGCCGTCTGGTTGAAGATATATTTAAGCTCAACCGTATCCACTGCGCCTGCAGTTATTGCAAACGTCGGCAGAAGCGACATTATCATCGCAATCGAGAGAATGAGCGACAATATTCTTTTTGCTTTCATGATTTGTTCCTCCTTGCCATGGGGTAAAATAAGCCTCTCCTTATCGGGGAGGCTTATTCAGTTTTGCTTTTACTTAATTTCTATTGCATCCGTATATATAACCTTATAGCTGCCGCCATCGTTATAGATGAGATATCCGCGAGCGAAGGACTCACTTGTATCTCCATATGGCTTTGCCATAAACTGACCGTGGTCGCGATTCCACTGTGAAGTTGCCTTATATTTGCAGGAATCAACTGTAATCTTTTCACTGTTACCGAAAAGGATTCCGACCTCTGCAATGGACTTGTTGCCCTTGTCATATTCTATCATATATGCGCCGTCGACGGAAGTGGTATCAATTACCACTGTCGGGCGGATTGCCGTTGTCGTGTCGTAGGAGGACATAATGTTTGCGCCGTCCCAGACGAGGTATTCATAGCTTGTTCCGAACTTTACGATTTTGCCGTTACGGAGCCAATATTTTGCTTTGTTGTCATTTCCCGAAATCGGTGCACCGAACTTATATTCATTTGATGCAGCACCGTTTACCTTGACATTATCGTTTGCAATTGTTCCGATAACCTGCTTTGCAGTATACTTTGCAACCGCATATGTTACGTCAGAAGAAAGCTCTGCTCCTTCTTTAAGCTCTGTCTCCTCATCTGTATACCAACCTGCAAATTCATAACCCGTGAGCGTCGGATTTGTTGCGGGAAGAACTGCCTTTCCATCAACCGCCGCGACGGTTTCGATATACTGTCCGTTCTCATTATAGAACTCAACAACCTTGCCGCCCTCTGCAGCAGGAGCTTCATAAACTGCGGTGAGGTATGTGTTCGTCATTACTTTGAAGGTATCATTCGCCTTGGAGGAAACCCAGACGCCGTTTGCTTCTGTTCCGCGAACCCAGCACTTGAATTTATTTCCTGCCTTGTCCGTCTCGGGAGCAGAGATGCTTACCGATGTTCCGCGAGCGACGGAGTCGGTTGCGATTGTGCCGTCAATATTCGTTGCAAAAGAAACATTAGCCTTTGCATTGACCGGTGTTTCGGGATTGACGATTGAGCCATCGGATTCAGTCATTGTTATACTCTTAAGACAAAGAAGCTGTGTTCCGTTAGAAGCATTAACATTAACATTGTTGTTGGAGTTTGCGTGGAGAATTATATAATACTCACCTTTTTTGAGTTCCTTTGTCGTGATAAAGTCAGTCGAGGTTGTCTTATCAGCACCAATATTTCCAATTCTTCCGTCTATCGGAAGTGTCTTGAGGAAATCAAGAGTCATTCTGTCGTAATCTGCAAACGCCTTAAGAAGTTCAGAACCATCGACCTTACTTGTTTCAACTATATAGACATCAGCTTCCGTTCCCGAAGAAAGATTGTACATTTCTGCTTCAATATCATATGTTCCCGGATACTCTACGTCAATCTTTAATACGAATCTCGTATTAATATTCGGGGATGAAGAGCTTCCTCCGGAAACATTGTTATTTCCGTAGCGAACCTTATATGTGTAGAACTGTGCATACTCAGGATAAAGATAAAGGCTTGCACCTCCGAGACGGCTAACCGCCCACTTATTCGTACCCTTGGATATATCAAAATCCGAATACTCATCGACGTGTTGCTCACCAGTTGAAGCACCTGTATTATGAGCTCTTGTAGTTACAAGACGTTTATCTTTGGTGAAATATGATCCGTCCGCTGTCGCAGCTTCAATAGTAGAATCCGCGAGCATATTGCTGCCGAAAACAAATTTATGTGTCTTGCTTACCATTTTCTGAAGTGAAAGAGAAATCGGAGCGAATGTTGATCCATCATATGTGCTAAATCCGACAGAATTCGCATTTTTTGAGTTTATGCTGAAAATGATGTAATAATCGCCTTTGGTGAGTTCAATCGGCTCATCGCAGGATACTGTTTCTGTAAATTTCTCGTCAAATGCACTAAATGCACCTGTATTATCGCCGTTATATGAGTCAACAGACGATATAATCATTTTGGTCGGAGTTTCTTTGTTCGTTCTGATTCCGAGAAGAGCCTGATCAGTGCCATTATAAACACCTGTTGAGCTATTACTGTTCTGTGTTACAGACATATCCCAACCATTTTTCTCAACATCTGCTGCTGAAAGAATATAAATATCAGCGATACCGCCGTACTGGCTTTCTAAATATTTGAATGTTGGCATATACATGCCGTCATCCGCAACAGTAATCTTAAATGCGTTTCCGTTATTTCCGACAGCTCGGCGACTTCCTTCTACAAAGAAAACCGACATATTGTCATAAGTGTATGTTGCTTTAATACGCCACTGTCCGCTCTTTACCGCATTGCCACCTGTTGTGAAGTTATACACAACAGGATCGCCTGTCGGGTGTAAAATTTCTCCTTCCGCGGCAAAAGTCATCGGTGCGATTGAGAGCACCAATGCGAGTGCGAGGATAATGCTTAAGAATTTTTTCATTTTCTTTTCCTCCTTGATTTATATAGTTATACCAATGTATACTATTGTTATGATATCATTCTAAAGCAAGGAGCGAAATAATTCAATGCAGTTCCGTTGTAAAATCGGATTTTTTCCTTTGACTTTTCATATTTATAATGCTATACTCATATCAGGAGGTGAGGATATGGCGCACGTCAGCATCGCAACGAACAATCCGCAAAGCGGACTCCCCATCAGAATATCAACGGAGGTTCACCGCAAGATGGGGCATTTACATATACATACGCACACGCAGATGAGCTATGTCCTCGCAGGAACGATGAAGCATATCGTCAGCGGTGAAACGTATATTCAGCACCCCGGCTCATGCATCATCGTCCCCGCCTATACGGAGCACACCATCGACACGCTGGATTCAGAGGATACGCCCGGCGTCATCTTCATCAACTTTCACGATAGCTTCTTAACCGACCGCGGTCACAGATATTTCTCATATTCAAACGAGCATGCGCGCTTTGAGGAATATGTTCTCCCTCTTTTTACGGAGCTTTCGGGCGAAAAAAAGGAAAGCGCGGATGAGCTTATGCGCGAGATAAGGCGCGAATTTGACAAGCAGCGGAGAATGTCCTTCGACCGCATCGCGAATCTTCTCGCGGATTTCTTCCGCCTTCTCTGCACGGAATCCGCAATAGATTCCGATTTTGTTCTTCTCGAGGAGCGCGCAAACGCAATTACCCGTGCCGTCAAATATATTGAAAACAATTATTACGAAAAAATCACGATAGATAATCTTTGCGAAAAAGCAATGATGTCGCGTTGTTTGTTCACAAAGCATTTCAAGGCAATAACCGGTATGACCGTTGCGAATTTTATTCTGTCTGTCAGACTTCAACACGCAAGCACCGATATTCTCTACACTGAAAAATCGCTCTCCGAGATTGCGCGCGACGTCGGCTTTTATGACAAATCGCGCTTATACCACGCATTCACCGAGGAATTCGGCATGACCACGACGGAATATCGCGAGAAATTCCGTCTTCTCTCGATTGAGGAGCACACTGCATATCTCCGCCGCTGGCAATGGCTTTCTGATGAGAAATAGGATATAAAAAAATGGTTTCGGAAAATTCCGAAACCATTTTTATTATCTTTTCTTATTTTACGCGAGCATATGCGCTCTCGTATGCGCCGAGGAGTCTGTCAAGTCCGAGCTCGTTGAGGTTCTTGACCATTTCATCGAACTTGGAGAGCGGCTCCTGACCGAGGATCATCTTTGTTATCATTTCCTCTGCATATGTCTTGAGCTGAGTGTGTGTCTCATCCTTAACCTTTGCTTCCTCATCGTTGAATGCGAGGTAGGAATCCGGGTTATAGTAAGGATCGCTGTGCTCAATTACCATATCGCGGACTGCTGCGATATCAGCGGACTCAGCAGCTTCGACTGCCTCGGGATCGAGGCGGCAGAATGTTCCGTGGGAAATGAAGCCATAGAGGGTGTTGACCTGATCGTTGGGATTGGGCTTGATATACTGCTTCTTGCCGTCGACAACCTCAAAGGTCTCGCCTTCCTTACCCCATGAAACGAGCTCGACAGCTTCGTCGGAATAGAACCAGTCAACGAACTTTGCAGCATTCATCATGCGCTTCTCATCGCCTGTGTTGGAAATCGTGAAACCAACCGACTCATAGTTGTATTTACCCTGCTGCGGCTTGCCTGTTTCCAAAGCAACCGGCGGAACCATTGCGGTGAGGTTGAATTCGGGGTTGTTTGCGCGTGCGATGGAGTTGAAGAAGTCAACGCGTGTGAGGTAGTCCGGGAAGATGAAGCTGCGGTCTGTTGTGACAAGCTCCTGCCATGCAGAGCTGTTCATCGTCATAAAGTCTGACGGGCAGAGCTTTTCATCGACCATCTTCTTATACCATTTGATGACCTCAAGCATTGTATCTTCAGCTGCGCCGTAGCACCACTTCTCTGCATTGTAGTCATAATAGAGACCGACGTTCCAATATTCCTTCCAGTTGGAACCTGCAGCGCTCATCGTGCTTGTGCCGGAGCGGATGCCATAGGGGTATGAATCCGGATAGATTGCCTTGAGCTGCTTTGCAGCCTGATAAACTTCTTCGTATGTAGTCGGGACAGCAATGCCGTGCTTATCGAAGATATCCTTACGATACATCCATGCGCGGATGGAACGCGTCGTCTCGCGGCCTGTTCCCGGGCTGTAGTAAATCTGGCCGTCTGCAGCCTTGCGGACTGCAACGATGTTCTTATATTCGTCTTCGGAAAGAGACTCTGCAAACTTCTTGTAGTTGGGCATATAAGGTGCCATTTCTTCAAATGACTTGCAAGCACCCTGGCTTACATACTTGTCGGAGTCCGGCTTATAGTCAAAGATAACAAGGTCTGTGAGAGCATCCTGAGATGCATACATAAGCGACCACTTTGTGAAGTAGTCTGTCGACGGGACAGCATTGACCTGAAGTGTTGCGCCTGTTCCCTCTTCGATGTAGTCCCAGATGACCCAATCTTCATTATAGGGCCAGCTTGCGTGGGAAAGGGTTGTCAATGTGACAACATCGTCCTTTGTGAGCGCTGCGGCAGCATCTGCATCGCCGGCATCATTTCCACCTGTGCACGCTGCGAGTGAAAGCATCATAATGCCCGCAAGCAAAAGCGCGAGTAATCTTTTTTTCATAGTCTTTACCTCCAAATATAAATTTGTAATTTTATTATAGAGCAGCCAACGAAATAAATCAAGTTAATATTGTTGTAAAATTGGGGATTTTTATTTTGCGCTTGACAATTTTGCTCAATCATATAGAATATAGATATCTTTCAAAGGAGTTGTTCTTATGTGTAATATAGCAGGATATGTCGGCACTCGTGATGCCGCGCCCATTCTTATCGGGATGATGCGCCGCGAAGAAGGCTTTGCAGGCGGCTACTACACCGGCCTCGCCACTCTTGATTGCGGAGTTATTCATCATCGTAAACTCACGGGAAATCTTTCGGATTTGCTTGCAAAAACGGATTCGGAAAGCTTACCCGGGAAAATCGGAATAATCCACAGCCGTTCAAAATCAGGCGGAGGAGATGCTTTCGCACATCCGTTCTGCAACTTCCGCGACAACGAAGCAACACTTGCATATGTCGCAAACGGCGGAGCAAATTTTTTCTCCGACCGCTTTGACGAATGCACGGAAATCGCAGCTTCGCTCTGGCTCGACGGATACACCTTCACCTCGGTGCAGGACGAAGAAATCCCCTGCTACCCGAAGCTTCCTGACGGAAAGACAGTTCATATGAGCGACCTTATGGCTCAACTCATCGCAAGGTATCAGGACAGAGGCGCCGCTCCCGATGATGCAATCAATTCGGCATATTGCGAAATGCCGGGAGAAATAGTCGGTCTTCTCCTTTCGCCGAAATCTCCCGAATCCATTGCGTGGTCAAGAATCAATATGCCGATGTTCGTTGCTTTTGCTTCCCACGGTGCATATCTCGCTTCTTCACCCGAAGCTTTCCCCGAAGATGCGGAGAATATAAAGCTTCTTCCCGCAATGTGCGGTGGCGAGGTGTTCCGCGACAGGGTGACCGAAAAGCCTTATAAGTCTCCTCCCTGCTCCCTCGCGGAGATAACCGATGAGGTTTATAATAAAGCACGTGAGCTTCTCCGCGAGCATATCTCGGATGAGCCGAAAAATATGATAACGGGAATTGAATCAATCAAGCCCGCATTCCCGAAAGCGGATATAATCCCGCGCGATGCGCTCTATTATCAGCTTGTCCATGATATGAAGGATGAGCTCGAATTCTCGGAAATTATGCTCGAGGGTGCATTCCCCGGCCTTCTCGCGCCGAAAAAATATATCAGGCTTAAATAACAGAAGCAGGATGCCGCTTAGCATCCTGCTTCTGTTTATTCTTCAATTTCAAGCTCATAGAACTTATTCGGTCCCTCACAGCCCGTAATTCCGACGTGGAACGTTTCGGGGAAATCTTTGTGTTCAACGGTCGCTTGTTTTCCGTTTATGCTGATTTC
>JAZSHZ010000055.1:0-6600 GCA_045533555.1 Eubacteriales bacterium | reverse complement strand
GCAAAGCTCAAGATGAATGACCGCACATATGCAAACTTTGACGGCGATTGCGTAATCTCTGTCAACGGCAGCGAAAATCTCGCAGTTTCCGATGTCGCAACAAGCGGTGAAAACCTTACCTTTAAGGTAAAGGGTACTGCTGTTTCCGAGACTGAAAAGGTAACGGTTTCGGGAACAATAAACGGTATTGCATTCTCAATCGAGAAGAATGTCATCGTTGCGGCAAACGAAATCGCAAATAAATTCTATGAATTCAATAAATATATAACAAGCGGCGTAAAGCCGATTATGACAGAGTATACTTATGATAAAGACGGTTGGGAAATAAATAAAGCAGGAACGTGTACATATCTTAAGGACACATTCTGGAAGGATTCAGCAGGTCTCTATCCCCTCGGTATCTATGCATATATCAGACCTACTCCGCTCACATACCGCGCAATGGCTCTCGATTTTGCAATCGATCAGGATGGCTTCTATGATGTATCAATCCTCACAACTGCGCTCAACGCAACAGACGGCGGTTGGGCAAGCGCATATATCGACGGCAAATATATCGGTCAGATAAACGGTGTTCAGGGCAAGGCGGGAGACACAAGGCTCCGTCCGCTCGAGCTTAAAGAAGGCAAGCACACCCTCTTTGTTGCAGGTGATGTCGCGCTTGGCGGAACTCACGCAAGAATGGCAATCGGAAACCTTAAATTCACGGGAACACCTGAAAAATCAAACCTTTCCGATGTCACTCTCACTCTCCCGACAGGAAAAGTCTTTGCAGGAACGGATATAATTGCAGAGACAACGCTCAAGTTTGATAATGGTGTTGAAACTGTCGGTATAACAGAAAGCTATGTCGATGACCTTGTGCTTTCAAGCACAAACTACAACAGCTTCAAAACAGCTGAAGGCGAATCAATGATAGTCACCTCAAGCGATGAAGAAATCGCAAAGGTTGAAGGAAAGACAATCAAGCTTCTCTCTGACGGCGAGGTTGACATTACCTTCACGGCAACTCTTGACGGAGTTACAAAATCCGTCACAAAGACAATCGAAGTTGAAAAGGCAATCCTTTCCGAAATCACTGCAAAGGGCGAGACGGGATATATCCTCATCGCTGATACGGACGGTATTGCAATCAACGTAACAGGTAAGCTCTCCGACGGAAACGATGCAAACCTCGAAGGTGCAGAAATCATCCTCGAAAGCTCCGACCCGTCTGTTGCAGTTATCGAAAACGGCAGAGTTATCCCGAAGGATCTCGGTGATGTAACTATTACCGTTACTGTCGTTCTCGATGGTGAAGAAGTCTCTACAGAGCTTGACTTCACAGTCTCCGAAGAACCGATTGCTCCGAGCATATCCATTATGTATAAGGATAAGACCTCGCAGGCAACGTCAACCGGTGGCTACTTCGATGCAGACACACGCGGTGACACATGGACTATCAACACAGAAATCACGGATGCAAGATACTTCAACGGAAGCACATCATCTTCTGTCCGTGTTCAGGACAGTGTTCAGTACGGCTACTTCTACAACTACGGCGACTTCGCAGTTGACTTTGTAACCGATATGGACGGAAACTATGACGTAGAACTTGAAATGATCCCCGATACATCAACATCGGGTGACGTTCAGTTCTTCATCGACGGTCAGTTCGTCGGCGTTATCAATGCAAAGGCTCCTGTCCGCGATCTCTATACTCCGACCGTAAAGCTTGGACGTCCCGTATCGCTCAAGGCAGGTAAGCACACATTCCTCATCAGAAAGCCGGGCAATGCATTTGTCAATGGTATCAGACTTATCGGTACTCCGAAGGCAACAGGCTTCAAGGGTGCAGAAATCAGCGTTCCGACAACGGAAATGTCCGCAGGCGAATCGAACGAATATACGATGCAGCTCGTCTGGGAGAACGGCGCAGCACTCGATGTTCCGATAACAAATCTCGATGGAACACTGGATGCTCAGTTTGAGGTAACAAGCTCAGATACAAGCATCATCTCCGTCTCCGGCAAGACTTTCAAGGCTCTCAAGGCAGGTGTTGCAAATCTCCAGACTTCTGCAGAGTTTGAAGGAAGCACAGTTTCCGGCGCAACACAGATTATCGTAAATGACGCAACCTATGACTATGCAACTCTTAACCTCGATGAAGAGCTTCTCTACTTCGTCGGTGGCAAGAAGAAGCTTGAAACAAGTGTTGTACTTACAAACGGAAAGACGACTGCAAGCAAGAATGTGACAAACGTAAGATACGAAAGTTCCAACGACAATATTGCAAAGATTGTAAACGGTGAGCTTCAGAACCTTGCGGAAGGCGAAGTCACAATCACGGCTTACGCAACCTTCAACGGCGTTGAGAAATCCGTCTCCAAGACAATCAAGATTGAAAATGTAAAACTCGTCGGCATCCGCGCAGAGAGCGAAAAGAATATACTCTCGGCTCTTGATGCGGAAGGCGCAGATGTTGTTGTCTACGGTATCAACAACGACGGAAGCGAAGTCGAGCTCGGCGAAATCGAAAAGACTGTCGAATCGCTCACTCCTGAGCTTGTAAGTGTTGATGAAGAAGGAAAGCTTCATTATGTCGCACGCGGAACAGGTAAGATCCATGTTTCGGCAGAAATCGGCGGCGCAAGCTTCGAGTGCGATGCGGATATAACCTCCAGCTCGCAGAAGACAGAGCCGACGATCTACACATACGAGATGCGCGAGCAGGCTATTATCAATGCAAGCAAGTATGACTGGGCAAAATCGCTCCAGAAGTCTGCAATCGCAACTGCTGAGAAGTATGTCAACTATGTCAGTGAGTACTATGACCTCATTCCCGCGGAAGGAATTCCGCGTTCCTACACGATCACAACACTTCAGTCACCGGCTGATATGACATATATCTGCCCCTACTGCAAAGCGGACGTACGAGCACTCCACGGCGCATATTCATGGGTAATCAATCCGATAACAGACCCGTGGAAGATTGCATGTCCCGAGTGTAAGAGAAAGTTCCCGTCCAATGACTTTGAAAGCTTCTATAAGCTCGGCCTCAAGGGTGACGGAACATTCGACCGCGCACTTGCATATCAGAGAAACCAGGAACTCGTCGATGCGGGCGAAGAGGGATATCTCGTAAATAAGCTTTATCCGGAAGTATGGAAGGATGAAAAACTCAAGGTTCCGCAGGATAAGGTATCGACATGGATGGTTGATGACGGCTTCGGATGGTCTCCGAAGACGGGAACCTACGGCGGAAGCCAGCCGGTATCGCAGGATCCAAAGTGGGCACCGATTGCTTACTACACACACGTATTCTGGGATAGAAACGGTTCGACATATTCCGTAATCACACGCGGTATGAAGGATCTTCTTGAAGCTTACCTCTATACAGGCGATCCCAAGTACGGACGCGTCGGCGCAATTCTCCTCGACAGAATCGCGGACGTTTATGATGACTACGATATAACAAAGATCAGCCTTTCCTACTCACACTCACACGGCGGCGACTACAGCGGTAAGACCGTCGGCTCCATCTGGGAGACAAACGTCGCTGATACACTCGTTAAGGCATATGATGCATTCTATCCGATGATGGATGATCCGCAGGTCATCAAGTTCCTCTCGGAGAAGGCTGCATTCTATGGCAACCCGAACCCGAAGCTCACGGGAGATATGATCCGCGAGAATGCAGAAAACGGCATCCTCCGCTCCGTTATTGACGGTGTCAAGAGCGCGAAGATAAACGGTAACTTCGGTATGCATCAGTATTCAATAGCCCTTGCGGCTGTCGCACTCGACACATATCCGGAAACAGGCGATGCATTCGAATGGATGGCTCTTCCGGGCGGCGAGTCAAGAAAGAGCGTAACTGATCCGATCTACGGAACAAAGTATACCTCTTCCTATAAGAATAACGGTGGCGAAATGCTCACACGTTATATCAACGAGGTCTGCCGCGACGGCTTCGGTAACGAGGTCGGTATTGGCTACAATATGATCTGGATTACAAACGGTATCGAAATCGCAGAGCTTCTCCTCCGCTACGGCGCAGAGACGAAGATCAACCTCTTCGAAAATCCGAAGTATCTCAAGATGTTCAACTCGTTTATCAAGCTCAATGTCGGTCAGGGTTATGCAGTTTCAATCGGTGACTCGGGCGGCACGGCAACGAACTCGAGAACAAGCATCGAGAGTCATACTCTCCGCGCATTCAATATGCTCGGTGATCCGCAGTATGCAAAGAACTATTACTGGGCAAAGGGCGGCAACATCAAGAATATCTATATCGATATCTTCACAGATAATGCAAGCCTTGAAAAGGATATTCAGAAGGTTATAGATGAGCAGGGCGAATATGAGTTCGAGAGCGAAATGCTCACAGGCTATGGCTTCTCGGCACTTCGCTACGGTCAGCACATTCCGGGTGCAAACGGCGGCTCGGATCTCCGCGGAGACACTTGGATGTACCACGGAAGAGTCGGCGGACACGGACATAACGATGCTCTCCAGTTCGGTGTTGATGCTTATGGCTTCAACTTCATGCCCGACCTCGGATATCCGGAAGCAACGGGTTATGACCCGAACCGTCTCCAGTGGTGCTCACAGACGATTTCCCATAACACGGTATCTGTCAACGGCGAATCACAGATAGGTGCAGTCGGAGGAACTCCGCTCCACTTTGATGATGCAGGCAAGGTCAAGGTTATGGATGTCGACTTCCCCGAGGTCTATTCCGATACGGATATCTACAGAAGAACAGCTGTTTCCGTTGAGGCTTCAAGCGATGTAAGCTACACGGTTGACTTCTTCCGCGTCAAGGGTGGTAAGGAGCACACCTACAGCTTCCACACTCAGTCCCTCAATGGCTACACAACAGATGACTTCACACTTGTCCCGCAGGTAGATGCAGACGGCAACTACGTCGGAACGTATGCAGGACCTGATGTTCCGTTCGGACCCGACCCGAATACGATTCTCACATCAGGCTCCTATGAGCTTAAGTACACACGCGGCTACACATGGCTTGATCATGTTCAGCGCGCAACAGATATTGAAGACGGAAACTTCTCCGTAAACTTCAAGCAGACAGACTTCAGAGGAACAGTCAAGAATGCATCAGGTCTTAACCTCAAGTACACTGCACTCAATGACTGGACACCGAGCCAGATCGGATTTGCAACAGGTTATGCTCCGAACACGGCATCAAATAAGATGATCCCGGGACTTGACTATATGCTTATCCACAGAAAGGGCAAGAACCTCGATACGCTCTTCACATCCGTCCTCCAGCCGTATAACGGAGAGGAATACATCGCTTCGATGGAATCTGTCTCCGCAGAGCTCAAGGAAGGCAGAAAGAGCAAGGATGATGCTATCAAGGCAATCAAGGTTGTCCTCAAGAGCGGCAGAACAGACTATATCGTCTACTCGACAAATAACGAGCTCCTCTGGACAATCGACGGTAAGTTTGATTTCCGCGGCGTCATCGGTGTATACTCGATCGGCGAATCGGGTGAGAACGTCTATGCTTATGTAAACGACGGTGATATCATCGGCACAACAGAAGGAACTGCAGCTCTTTCGGGAACAGTCGTTGACTTCAGCGATGAGCTTACAACCAAGAACTACATCACGGTAGCTCTCGATGGCGAATATGACTATAACCTCGATGAGCTTACAAAGAAGTATGTCTATGTTGACAATACGCATTCCAACCAGAATGGTGCATACAGAATTATCGGTGCAGAGATGGTTGGCGAGAATATCAAGCTTGATATCGGCGATGTCAGCCTTGTCAAGAACTATATCGATAATTCCGACCCCGATAAGGGCTATGTATTCAACGTGCAGAATGGCCAGAGCTTCCGCATCCCGCTTGCGGTAAAGCTTGATGAAGCTCCGGTTATTGCACCGATAGGCGATAAGATTTCCGCAAGTGCGGGAAGCTCAATCTCCGTCAAGGTCGATGCAAAGAGCCCGCTTGACAATAAGGCGGTCACCTATAAGGCGATAACTCTCCCGCGTGGCGCATCGATCAATGAAGAGACGGGCGTCATCACATGGAAGCCCGATGCAAGTCAGCTCGGCGAAAACGGTTTTGTCGTAATGGCGATCGATGAGGATGGACGTGAATCAAGCGTATCCTTCGTCATAACGGTCTACGGTTCAACCTCGGGCGGCGGTGGCAGCACATCTGCTCCGTCAACGAAGCCGGAGGATAAGCCGACCATCCCGCCGACACAATCGGATGAAAAGGACAACACTGCGGGCTCAACCGATAATGTAGGGGACGGCGTCCCCGACGTCCCGCAAGCCCCCGGAAACGTCCGCTTCATCGACCTCGGTGCTCACACATGGGCGGCAGATGCTATCAATGCTCTTGCTGATGAAGGCATCATAAAGGGAACAAGCGAGAAGACATTCTCACCTGCAGCTAACATAACACGCGCAGACTTCGCAATTCTCCTTGTCCCCGCGTTTGAGCTTGCAAGCGAGAACGAAGAAAACTTCGCGGATGTTTCATCTTCGGATTACTTCGCAAAAGAGCTTGCAGTTGCAAGAAACACAGGACTCGTAAACGGCATCGGTGAGAACAAGTTCGCACCGAAGAAC
>JAZSHZ010000170.1:0-12903 GCA_045533555.1 Eubacteriales bacterium | reverse complement strand
CGTCAGGATATGATGGTAATCGTCTACAGAGCACTTGTGGGAATGAACAAAATCAATGTAGGGGACGGCGTCCTCGACGTCCCGCAGGCAAACGATTTCGACAAGGTAGCCGACTATGCAAAGGATGCAGTTTCCGCCCTTGTCAATGCAAAGCTGATAAGCGGCAAGAACGGTCTCATCGACCCGACAGCAAACACAACTCGCGCCGAAGTTGCAGTTCTTGTTAAGAGAATCCTCGATTTCGTAAAATAAAACAGTGAAAAGGAGATATTAATATGAAAAAATATATTTCGCTTTTTTTTGCTCTTGTTATGATGCTTTCTCTTGTTGCCTGTGCTGGCGGAGAAAAGGGAACGACAGTTGCAAACGATGATCCTCTCACCAAGGATGATGTTATTGAACTTGTCACAAGCTCTCATGCAAGCTGGCCTTACAAGGAAGATTGGAAGGTTTGGGATTATATTGAAGAAGGAAGCGGAGCGACGCTTGATGTAACCGCAATTCTCACCGATGCCGGAACAAAGTATTCCCTTATGTTCGCATCTCCCGATACATTGCCGGATATCGTTGCTTTTACATATAAGCCGGGAACAGATCCTTATGCAATGCAGGGGGCTCTTGTTGCGTTTGATGATGTCGCGGAATATATGCCGACGTATAATGCGTGGCTTAAGTCGCTCACAGATGAAGAGATGACAAATAATGTCAATGCCCGCAAGGCATATGACGGCAAAATTTATTATTCTCCGGTTATCGGACGTGAACGTTCGCAGAACGTTCGCGCATGGCTTTACCGCAAAGATATTTTTGAAAAGAATAATATAGAAGCTCCGAAGACATTTGAAGAGCTTTATAACGTCTGCAAACAGCTTAAGGCGATCTATCCTGATTCCTATCCGTTCTGTATGCGCCAGAGCTTCACAAATCTTGATGTTTCAGGCCCGTCGTGGAGCCCCTACTGGGCAACTGAATTCTATTATGACTTCGATGAGGAAAAATGGAAATACGGCGCGATTGAAGACACAATGCGTGAAGTAATTGAGTTTTATATCAGAATGGTCGAAGAAAAGCTTATGCCGTCCGATTTTATGACGATTGATAACACAACATGGCAGGAGCTTGTAACGACAGACCGAGGCTTCATTATGCCGGAGTATCAGACAAGAATTGATTTCTTCAATGCGATCGGAAGAAAGACAAATCCGGAGTTTGATATTCACGCAATGGTACCGCCGATAGCAAACCCCGAGAAGGGACTTGCCATGGTCAATAAGTATAATATTGATCCGACGGGGCTTACGATCTGCAATACCCGTGATGATGCACGAATTGCAAAAGCTGCGAAATTTGTTGACTGGTTCTATACCGATGAAGCTGTTGAACTTCTCTCCTGGGGTAAGGAAGGGGAGACATATGAAATCGTCGATGGTAAGAAACAGTATATTCTCGATGAGACAGGAACACAGGCAAATACTCTCTATGGCTTTGGAACATACGGAACATTCATAAAGATGGATCCCGAGGCAGTTCTTGCGTTTGAATCAAATGATATAGCCGAAACAAGGGATATGGTCCTTGAGCACACAATGCCCTATGCAAGTCCGACGATTTATCTTGCATTTAATGTTGAAGAGCAAAAGGTTATAGATGAATATAAAACTGCAATTTCAAACTATACGAAGGAAATGCTCACAAAGTTTATATTGAAGCAGGAGCCTCTTTCGAATTTTGATAACTTCGTTGAAACGCTCAAAAATGATTTTTATCTTGATGAGCTTCTTGCGGCGCATGAAAGCGCATACAGCCGTATTAAGTAAAACATAAGAGGAGACAGGAAATGGAAAGAGATATTGTTATGACCGGTGTGAAGATCGGAGAGCATTCCGCGAATCACAATGATGTCATTTCCGAGATTCGTGAGCGCGTAATCGGAAGCGGAAGTAATTTTGTTTATATCAGACCAAAATTCGATGTTCAGGTTCCGCATGAATATTTTATTGAATGGGCGCGCTTTCTCGCGGCAAACAAAATCTATTTCCATTTCGGTTATACTGCTCAAAGACCGCCGAAAGGAAAAGAGTCGCAATTCACTCCCGAGGTTGTCGATGAGATGAAGAAAATTGCCGGAGAATATTTTCTCGGTGAATGCATCAGTGAAATTGATTGCTCAAGAGGCGGAAAATTTGCCGGATATTTCAGTCAGTATGTGCCGCACGGTCCTGATGTAGCAAAGCAGGAAACAGGTTTTGAAAACTTAAAGGATGCGCATGAGAGCTATGTTGAATATGTAAGAAACTTTGCGGAGATTGACAGAAAAGTTGGTCTTCCTCATGTTCTGAGCATGGCGGCATCAGCGTTTACACGATATAATATGGAAGCGGGCGCGGATATCCCGATTCTGGAAACGGTAAATTATGATTGGGATTCAATGTATCCGTCCGTTCGGGGAGCGGCTCGCGCTCTCGGAAGCGGAATGTGGGGAACTCTTATTGCGCATGAATGGTTTGCGGGGATGCGACATAATGATATCCTGAAGCAGAAAAGGCTCGAGCTTATGTGGAAGTTTGCCTATATGTCGGGTGCCAATATCATAAGCATTGAAAGCGGAGATGAGGCGATTGAGTCATATGGACACAGTTATGCCGCTGATTCAGAGCTTTGCGAAATGTATCGCTCGGCAATCAGGAATATGGCGAGCCTTGCAAAACAAGATGAGCGACCTGTCGGCGGGCCAAAGGTTAAATTTGCTTTTGTGTCCGGTCTTCATGATGCTTGGTCGGGGTTTGTCGGAACATCCCTCTGGAATCAGTTTGAGCGTGAAGATTGGGGTTATGGCCCTGCTGAGCATTCATGGCGTCTGATGGAAGATATAGGGACGAAGCGCAAATGGACGGAAGTCACGAATTATGGCGGGAATGACCTTTCCGCATATCCTGCCTACGGAACCTTTGACATCGTTCCGATAGAAGCATCAATCGAAAAACTTTCCGAATATGAATATCTTGCGTTCCTCGGTTGGAATTCCATGACGGAGGAGAATGCGGATAAACTTGCAGAATTTGTACGCCGCGGAGGAAAACTCCTGATGAGTGCGGCACATCTTAACTGCAATACGGCGAGAGACGGAAAATTCATACCGATATCGGAAGAAAAAATCGCAAAACTTTTCGGATGCCGTATGACAGGGAAAACGTTAAGAACAAATGGCGGAACGAAGTTTGAATATATTGCGGCCAATGAAGAAATGATCTATCCGGGAACAAAGAGTTTTGTATGTGACCCGAATTTCAGCGGCGGATTTACCGAATATCTCGAGGTTGAGCTTTGCGGAGCAAAGCCGCTTGGTTATTTGAGTGAAAGCTTTATTGAAGAGCCGGGAAAATTACATCCCGATTTCTGCACCGTTGTTGAAAACAAGATGGGAAAAGGTGTCGCAACTCTTGTGACATCACTTGACTATCCGGGGCATCCGGCGGCATTGCCGCTCTATAAAATGCTTCTCCGCGAAATGATATCCTCAAGTTCGCGAAATTGCGATATAAAAGTTATCGGAAGTGACAGAATCCGGTATACTGTATACGAAGGGGATAAAGTCTATCTCCTGAATACAGACTATGATATGCCCGTCATGGCATCAGTCATAAAGGGTAATGTTGAGAAGAGAGTAACGCTCGAATCTCTCGAGCTTAAAATACTGGAGCTTTAATCAGGGTTTAACGAGGTGTATATAATGATAAACAGAGACCCGAATAATCTTAAAGAAAAGGTTCGCAGATTTATTCCGATAGAAGGAAATGATGCATTGATGACAGATGCGGAAATGACCGAATTTATTCTGGATAACTGCGAGATTACGTTTGCGGAAACGAATACTTTTTTCTGCCATACAGACTTGGGCAGAGATAATTATCCGCAGTATTTTGAAGTAATTATGGCAAGATTCAATAAAGAATTTGCCGGGTTTGCAGATGAGCATTATACCGATCTTATAGAGACAAAAACACTTGAAATGAGATTCGATTTCGGTCATACCTGCCCGAATTGGAAGGATGTCATTTCTCTTGGTTTTGTCGGTCTCAAGAAACGCGTCGAGCTTGCGGCGGAAAAATCCGGCGAGGACGAAGGCAAGAAGCGTTTTTATGAAGCGGCATTGCGTCAGTATAATGCAGCAGAGCGATTTATAAAAAGAGCTTCGAAAGAAGCTTTAAAAGCAGGAAGAGAGCGCATCGCGCAAGGACTTTCAAATCTTCTCGTTGCGCCGCCGTCAAATCTGTTTGAAGGCTTCCAGATGCTTCTGCTCTATCATTTTTTGCAGCATTTCGGGGAGCAGACATGGATCAGAACTTTTGGCAGGGTCGACAGTGTGCTTTATCCGTTTTTTGAAAAGGAAAACGAGCGTGAAGTCAGATCACTTGTCGGTGCATTTATTTCGGAAATTAACGGTCACTGTATGAGTGAAAACCAGCCGTTTGCTCTCAGTGGAACTGACAGACAGGGAAATGACCTCACAAATGAGCTTTCGCAGATATTTATCGACGAATATAAGAAACTTAAGCCTCCGTATGTCAAAATACATATTATATGTCCGGATGAGCCTAATGAAGCATTTCTCAAATCCGCGCTCGACGGAGTCAGAAACGGTGCAAACAGTATTTGCTTCTTTGGCGATTCCGTAATAAAAAAATCATTGCTCCGTCTTGGTATTGCAGAAGAGGATGTTGCGGATTACCATATCGACGGTTGCTATGAGTGCGGCGGCTATGGAGAACTGACGAGCCCTGCGACGGGGCGAATAAGCATTGCGAAGGCAATTGAGCTTGCGCTCAATGACGGAAGAGATGTCTTTGACGGTCGCAGACTCGGTCTGCCCGTCGAAAAGAAGCCGGAAACATTTGAAGAATTCTATGCTGAGTTCTTGCGTCAGCTTGAATATATCGCGGAAAGCGCAAAAAAATATATCGGAGCTATGGAGACTAAATATCCGCGTCTCCATGCGGGTCCGTTCTATACTTCGACCTTCGGTGAAAGTGTTGAGATCGGCAAGGATGTCTTTGCGTCGTATGGCGCAAAGTATAACAACACTTCTATATGCGGAATAGGTTTGGCAACGGCAATCGATTCACTTATGGCAGTCAAAAAGATCGTATATGACGATAAGATGATGACATTCGATGAGCTTTGCGAGCTTATGAGAAACAACTGGGAAGGGCGCGAAAAGCTTCGTATAACAGCAAAGAACAAATTTCCAAAATACGGAATGGGCGATATGAATGTTGACCGCTATGCGGCAGAGCTTGTCGAGAAGCTTGGTGCAATGATAAATGGAGTTCCGAATGAAAAGGGCGGAGTCTACAGGCTCGGTCTCCATTCGATAACGGTGCGTTGGATCATGGGAAAAGCGCTCGGAGCAACGCCGGACGGCAGGCTTGCCGGAGAGAGCACATCGCTCAATACGGGAGCTTCATTCGGTGCGGACAGAGAAGGCGCGACAGGGCATATAATCTCCGTCACAACGCTTGATGCGACATATGCGCCAAATTCAGTCACACTCGATCTTGATCTTCATTCGTCTGCCGTAAAGGGAGAAAACGGTCTCAATGCTTTATATGCAACTTTGAAGACATATATTAAGCGCGGTGGATTTTCCATCCATTATAATATTCTTGATACGGATGTCCTCCGTGATGCGCAGAAGAATCCGGGAAAATATCCGAATCTTCAGGTAAGGCTTTGCGGATGGAATGCTCTTTTCGCACGTCTTCCGAAAGAACAACAGGATGATTATATTTCGCGTTCCGAAAAGGAGTGACTTTCTTGAAAGGACTCATTACCAATATCAAAAGAATGGCAGTGCATGATGGAAAAGGGCTTCGTTCAACCATTTTTTTCAAAGGCTGCCCGTTGCGCTGTGTATGGTGTCATAATCCCGATACACTGTCATTTAAAAAAGAGCTTGCGGTCTATCCGCAGAAGTGTATGGGGTGCGGCGGATGTATTGAAATATGTCCTGTCGGAGCGCTTGGTGAGAATTTTCTTCGCGACTGCGAAAAATGTATTTCTTGTTATAAATGCATAGAGGAGTGTCCGGTTTCCGCAAGAGTGCTTTTTGGAGAAGAATGGGAAGCGGAGGACCTCGCCGAAAAAGTCCTTGAAGACCGTGAATTTTTCATAAGCAGCGGAGGCGGGGTTACTCTTTCCGGTGGAGAATGCCTTGCTCAGATTGATTTTGCAGAGGAACTTGCAAGGATTTTTTATGAGCAGGGTATAAGTGTTGATATTGATACCTGCGGCTTTGTGAATTTCAAAGCGTTTGAGCACATTATTCCATATACGGACGAGTTCCTTTATGATATAAAAGCAATCAACTCCGATGTGCATAAACGTTGCACGGGGAAGGACAATACGATCATTCTGGAAAACCTGAAAAAACTTGATAAACTCAATTGCAGAATTGAAATAAGATATCCTTATGTTTTGGGATATAACGATGGGGAATGCAGAGCAATCGGTGAGTTCTTGTCCGGGCTTAAGAATGTTTCCAAAATAAAGGTTCTCGGATACCATAGCTTTGCAAAGTCAAATTACGAGGCGCTTGGTAAAATCAACACGCTTCCGGATGTCACCGTAACGAGGGAAGATGTTCAGATGGCAGTTGACATTCTCTCATCCTTTGGATTGAATGCAGTCAACGGTATGGATGGAGATTGATTTAAAATATGAGGTGTAAAATATGAAAAAGGATCTTGTTATGTCAGGTGTCCACATCGGTGAACACAACCACGATCCGGCGCTTTTTCTCGATGAGCTTCGCACGCGCTGTGTCGAGCCCGGATTTAATTTTGTAACAATAAGGACGGGGTACAACAATGATCGTCCGGTAATCGAAGATAAGTATTTTATCGAATGGGCGAAGTATCTTGCGGAGAATAAAGTATATTTTGTTTTCCTTTATACGCTCCAGCATGCTCCCGATGGAAGAATATCGGCGCTCTCGAAAGAGATTGTCGAAAAAATCAAGGAAATCGCGGGCGAATATTTCCTTGGTGATATGATAGGCGAGACAGGAGCATCCCATGCCTGCAAGTGGCAGGGATACTATAATCAAGGCTACGGACCGGGGAAAGATCCCACGAAAATCAAGACTGATTATCCCGATATGAAATCAGCGGCAGAAGGTTATGTCGATGCTATTGCCGAGTATGTTGCGGTTGACCGCGAACTCGGTGTTCCGGGGATGCTTTCTGTCGAGCCGACATGGCTCCATCGATATAATGCTGTCGCCGGTGTTGATATGCCGATGCTTGAGGTTATGTACGGCAATCCCGAAGCATCAATTTCCTGCATCCGCGGCGTTGCCAGAACATTTGGATCAAAGGTTTGGGGAACATATATTGCCCACGAATGGTACGGCGGTCTTCGCCATGATGACCCGATAAAGCGGAAACGTCTTGAACTCGGATATAAGTATTCATATCTTGCGGGCTCAAATGTATTCTGTCTCGAAAGCGGAGACGATGCTATCTGCTCCTACGGATATGAGTGCAGCGGCGAAAGTGAGCTTTGTGAGGACTATCGCAGAATGCAGAAATACATTTCTGATTACATGAAAAATGACGAGAGACCGTATGGAGGGCCCAAGACAAAGGTAGCGTTCATATACGGAAAATACGACGGCTGGGGAGGCTGGGGCGGAAGCACGGTCTGGAACCAGTTCGGAAGAGAAGAGTGGTACCATGGTGAGGCAGAGCATTCGTGGAATATGCTTAATGAAATCGGCACGAAGCGTACATGGAATGACCTCGCAAACTTTGGTGAAATCGATATTTCAGCTTGCCCGGCTTATGGTATATATGATATAATACCTGTTGAAGCGAGCGCGGAAATATATTCAAAATATGATTATCTCATTTTCCTCGGTTGGAATTCGATGACTGAAGATACGCTTGATAAGCTTATTGCTTTTGTTGAAGGCGGCGGAAAGCTTCTTATGAGTGCGGCGCATCTCAATTGTGAGACAAAGCGCAACGGCGATTTTATCCTTCCTAATCGCGAAAAGCTCCGCAAGCTTTTCGGTGCAGAGTTTACAGGCGAGACTTATAAATCAAACAACGGCGTAAAGTTTATGTATGATGCGCTTGATGAAAAAGCGATATATCCCGGAACGCGCGACTTTATAGTTGACCCGGGTTATATTGCAGGTACGGTTTCTTTTGCGGAGATAAAGCCGCAAGAGTGCTATATTACAGGAAGACTTGCAGATACCTTCCTCAATGTTGAGCTTAACTGTCCGGCTGTTATTGAAAATAAGCTTGGCAAGGGTGTAGCAACTCTTGTTGCGAGTGTGAACTATCCGGGGAATCCTGCAATAGCTCCGCTTTACAGAATGCTGATGCGTGAGTTTATAACGATGAGTGCAAGAGAATGTGACGTTAAGGTTATCGGGAATGACAGAGTCAGATATTCCGTCTATGAAGGAAATAAAGTGTATCTTCTGAACACGGACTATGATATGCCTATAAAGGTCAAGGTTATATACAATAACACTGAAACGGAGATAATGCTTGATTCTCTTGAACTCAGGAGCATAGAATTATAAGGAGAAAACTATGAAACTTGAAGGAATGACGTTCAACTTTTTGGGAGACAGCATAACGGAAGGTGTCGGAACATCCGCCGATGAAAAACGTTATTTTGAGCTTCTTAAAATAAATTTCGGACTTTTAAATGTAAATGGCTATGGAATCTCGGGAACTCGTTTTGCAAAGCAGATCACTCCGAGCGAAGAAGCGAGCTTTGATAAAGATTTTGTCTCAAGAGTGGACGAGATGTGCGATGCTGACGGCGTTGTTGTGTTCGGTGGAACAAATGACTTCGGACACGGAGATGCTCCGATAGGAACTCCGTCTGACAGAACTCCCGACACATTCTACGGAGCCTGCCATACATTGTTTTCAAAGCTTATTGAAAAATACCCCGGAAAACCGATAGTCATTATGACTCCGCTCCACAGAGTCAGCGAGGATGATGTTGCAATAAAGCACGGAGTGAGCGTTACTCTCAAGACATATGTCGATATCATAAGAGAGGTTGCGGAGTTCTATTCGTTGCCTGTTTGCGATATGTTCAAAAACTCGGGGCTTCAGCCGAGAGTTCCGGTTATTGCCGAAAAGTATATTCCGGATGGCCTTCATCCCAATGATGAGGGGCATAAGATAATCGCGGACAGGCTTGGCAATTTCCTTGCAAATCTATAAATCAGGGAGTATCGTATAATGAAAAGATCAGAAATAAATTCAGCGCTTCGCGAGCTTGAAGCAATGTGCAAAAAACATTGTTGCTATCTTCCGCCATTCTGTAATTTCACACCCGAAGAATGGAAGACAAAAGGTCATGAATATGATGAAGTTCGTGATTGTATGCTCGGCTGGGATATAACCGACTACGGAAAAGGTGATTTCGATAAATTCGGATTCTCTCTTATAACAATTCGCAACGGAAACCGCCTTATGGTGGATAAGTATCCGAAGGCATATGCCGAAAAGCTCCTTTATCTCAAGGAAGGGCAGTATGCACCGAATCATTTTCATTGGTATAAGACAGAGGATATAATAAACCGCGGCGGCGGAAATGTTCTCATCAGGGTTTATAACAGTCTCCCGAATGAAGAAATAGATTATGAGTCTGATGTAACTGTATATGTCGACGGAAGAACATACACTGTTCCTGCAGGAACGCAGATAAAGATCACTCCCGGAGAAAGCATTATGATTCAGCAATACCTCTATCATGATTTTGCGGTAGAAGAAGGAAGCGGAGCGGTTCTTCTCGGAGAGGTCAGCCAATGCAATGATGACAGTAATGATAATCGCTTCAACCCACCGGTCGGTCGTTTCCCGAAAATTGAAGAAGATGAAGCGCCATACCGTCTTCTTTGCAATGAATATCCGAAAGCAGAGGATTGAATTATGAAAAAATATGATGTTGTTGCTCTCGGTGAGCTTTTGATTGATTTCATCAATAACGGAAAGAGCGAACAGGGAAATAACATATTTGAGGCAAGTCCCGGCGGTGCTCCGTGCAATGTTCTTGCGATGCTTACGAGACTCGGCAAGAAGTGTGCATTTATTGGCAAAGTCGGAGATGATATCTTTGGAAGAAAACTTAGAAATGAGCTTGATGAGCTCAATATCAGCACGGAATGCCTGAAGCTCGATGAAAATGTCAGAACAACGCTTGCTTTCGTTGAAAATGATGAAAACGGTGAAAGAAGCTTTTCGTTCTACAGAAATCCGGGAGCAGATATAATGCTTGCGCCCGATGATGTTGATGAAGAACTTATCAGATCCGCAAAGGTCTTTCATCTCGGGACACTTTCTATGACGCACGAGCCTGTTCTTTCTGCAACGAAGAAGGCGCTCGAGGTTGCAAAGCAGAGCGGTTGCATAATTTCCTTTGACCCAAATCTTCGCGAGATGCTTTGGGATAGCGATGTGAAAGCCAAAGAAGCATTTGACTATGGAATGAAACATTGCGATATTCTCAAAATATCCGATAATGAGCTCGTCTGGTTTACGGGTGAGGAGGATTATGAGAAGGGCATTGCAATCATCCGTGAAAAATACAATATTCCGCTTGTTCTCTTCTCAATGGGGCGCGACGGAAGCCGTGCTTATTATCAAGACATAAAGGCGGAGTGCCCTGCATTCATTCAGAGCAATACCGTCGAAACAACGGGAGCGGGAGATACGTTTATGGGTTGTTGCATCAGCCATGTCATTGATAACGGTTTCGAAAAGCTTGATGAAATGCTTAAGCTTGCAAATGCTGCGGCTTCGATCATAACGACTCGCAAGGGTGCGCTCAAAGCAATGCCGACCAAGAACGAAGTTAAAGAACTTCTTAAAAAATAGAAAAAATTATAAAACTGACGGTATGATCAAGGTCACGCCGTCAGTTTTGCGTTATAATAACCGATGAAACATCTTAAATAACCGAACAGACAAAAAACAACATTTCTTCGGTTTTATTTGATATAATACATTCGCAGACAGGAGGTGGAAAAATGAAATACAGACTCGTTATTGATAAGAATGCAGGGGAAGAAATAACGGTAATAGTTCGCGAACCGTCATTGCTGACGCAGCAGATCGAGAATCTCATCCTGAATTTTGAGAGAGAGGACGGTATTATGGGGAGCAAGGATGATGAAATCAGAAAAATAGCATTTGAAGAAACAGAGTGCATAACCATTATTGACAGAAAGGTGATTGCAATTGATTCGGAAGGAAATCATTATCGCATTCATAAAACGCTCCGCGAACTCGAAACTGTTCTGCCGTCATATTTTATCCGTATAAATAAATCAAGCATCGCAAACGAGCATCGCATCCTGAAATTCAATGCCGCATTCAGCGGCGGCGTTGATGCAATCTTTCGCTGCGGATATCGCGAATATGTTTCGAGGCGTTGCTTTTCGGAAATAAAAAGGAGGTATGATTTATGAAAAAGTATATTGTTGAATTCACAAAGCGTGGCTTTATAGCCTGCGGATTCGGCCCGCTTGTGCTGGCGGTTGTTTATCTGGTCATTCAGAATAATAGCGGTATTGATATGCTGAGTGTAAAAGAAGTAACCATGGGGATATTCTCTCTCTCTGCGCTTGCTTTTGTTGTAGGCGGTATGAACGTCGTATATCAGATTGAGCGCCTGCCGCTTATGCTTGCGATATTGCTTCACGGAGGCGTTCTCTATGCGGGGTATCTGATAACGTATCTGTTGAATGGCTGGCTTGCACGCGAAAGGACGCCGATTGTTGTCTTTACCTGTATTTTCATCGTGGGGTATATGGCAATCTGGGCAGTTATTTATTTTGTAACAAGGAAAAATACGGCAAAAATAAATGAAATGCTCAATAAGGCAAAATAAAAAAATCCTTGCAACAAACGGTGTTGCAAGGATTTTTTTTAACCGAGTCTTGATTTTCTGTAGTTGAGCGGTGATATTCCTTTTCTTTTTTTGAAAACATCACCGAAATAATTTGCGTCGGAAAAACCGCAGGCTTCGGAAATTTCCGATATTGATTTATTGGTGTTCAGCAGCATTTCGTCTGCGGCTTTGATTCTGGTGCTCACGAGATACTCACTAAAGTTGAATCCCGTAACCGTCTTGAATTTTTTTGAAAAATAAGTTTCGCTCATATGAACATAGTTTGCAACCGATGCAAGTGTAAGTTTCTTTTCATAGTTTTCAAAAATGTATTTAGCCGCAAGTTGAATTTCTTCTTCGGGAATGCTGTCGGGAGAGGGGACTGTTTCTGCACCGGAATTATATCTGAGTATAAAAACAAAAAGTTCTGTAAGATAGCTTTTTATCATAGCGAGTCCGTAGTTGTCGCTATTTGAAGTATGTAACTCTTCGTCAATTCGTTCGAAAAGATTCAGTATATATTCCCGCCTTGATTCGGGGATGGATATGAGTGTTGTTGCAAATATAGTTTCAATCGAATGAAGACCGATTTCCTTGCATATGGAGGCGACATATTTTTCTGAAAAGTTTATAAGATATCGCGTGTGCGGATTCTTGAAAATTGCGGTTGTTTTGTGAATCGCTCCTTTTGGAATGAGAATGAGATCTCCTTTTTTCATATCATATATCGTGTGATTGACAAATTGACGTCGTGTTCCTGAAACAAGATAGTATATTTCGTAAGTGTCATGGTAATGAGAATCGGAGACAAAAGTAATATCGGACCTCTTTGCGCGGTCTATCGAAAAATCTTTCATATAATAAACTCCTTTTATATTGAATAAATATATTATATCACAAAAAAACAGTAATTTGAAGTAAAATGTCAAGAAAATACCTTGTATTTACTGATGTGCTGATATAGCATATAATCACATT
>JAZSHZ010000229.1:0-5686 GCA_045533555.1 Eubacteriales bacterium | reverse complement strand
CGGAGCTTGAAAAGATTGATATCAAATCCGTTTTCGCAAAATAATTAAAAATCGCATTGGGTATTTCCAATGCGATTTTATCTTTTTCAAAATTCGACAACAAAACCTTGCAAAAATCAAGAAAAATGCATAAAATAATATTTAATACATAAAATAGTATAACAGTGATGTCAACTTATGGTTGCGGAAAATTTAACCAAAGTTGGTTGCCTGCAAGAGAATAATTTGTTATTATGTTTTGTGAATGATATGAAAGGCGGTTTCGACCTTATGACAATAGGTGAAAAAATAACAAAACTTCGTATTCGTGAAAATATATCTCAGGAGCAGCTTGCGGAAAAGGTTTCCGTTTCGCGTCAGGCTGTTTCAAAGTGGGAGATGGATCAGTCGCTTCCGCAGATAGATAAGGTTCTTCTTCTCTGCGAGCTTTTCGGAGTCTCTGCCGATGAGCTTCTGCAGGATAAGGTTTCCGTATGCACTGATGATAAAGCGGAAGAAAAGGGAAATAAATATTTCGGAACGGACGGTTTTCGCGGCGAGGCAAACGTTGACCTTACATCACATCAGGCGTATCGCGTCGGGAGATTTCTCGGCTGGTATTATGCATCCCCGCTTTCGGGGTGCGAAAACTCGGGGTATCGCCCGAAAATAGTTATAGGAAAGGATACCCGCCGTTCAAGCTATATGCTCGAATACTCGATTGCGGCAGGAATAACTGCATCGGGTGCGGATGCCTATATGCTTCATGTAACGACCACGCCGAGTGTTTCATACGTTACCCGTCAGGATGAGTTTGACTGCGGAATAATGATCACCGCATCCCATAACCCTTATTATGACAACGGTATAAAGGTAATCAATAAATTCGGCGAAAAGCTTGACGATAAAACAACATCACTCATTGAAAGTTACATTGACGGCAGACTCGATATTCTAGGAGTAAACGGCGAGGATCTGCCGTTTGCAACGGGGGACAGAATCGGAAGGATCGTCGATTATTCATCGGGAAGAAACAGATATATCGGATATCTCATCTCCCTTGCATCAAATTCATATAAGGATCTGCGGATTGGTCTCGATTGCGCCAACGGTGCCGCCTGGATGATCGCAAAATCGGTTTTCGGAGCGCTTGGCGCGCAGACGGTAGTTATCGGTGCCGAGCCTGACGGACTTAATGTAAATAATAACTGCGGGTCAACTCATATTGAGAACCTTTGCGACCTTGTCAGAGAAAAGCACCTTGATTGCGGCTTTGCCTTTGACGGCGATGCCGACAGATGCATCGCGGTTGATGAGAAGGGAAACGTTATCGACGGAGATTTTATGCTCTATATTTTGGGACGCCGCTTAAAGTCACGGGGTATGCTCAATAAGGATACGGTTGTTGCAACGATAATGACGAACAGCGGAATGAAGAAAAGCCTTGAAAAGCTCGGGATCACAACTCTTGAAACAAAAGTCGGAGACCGCTTTGTTTATGAATGTATGCAAAAGGGAGACTATAGCCTCGGCGGCGAGCAGTCGGGACATATCATTCTCAAAAAGTATGCAACAACGGGAGACGGAATCCTCACTGCAATTATGCTTGCGGAGGAGATCTGCGACACAAAGCGTTCTCTCTCAGACCTTGCAGAGGATGTTTTTCTCTATCCGCAGCATCTTGAAAACATAAGGGTATCCGATAAAGCGGCGGTAATGTCTTCAAAGACTGTTTTAAAAGCTTTGGGCGAAGTCGAAGAAAAGATTGGCGGAAAGGGAAGAGTTCTTCTCCGCGAAAGCGGAACGGAGCCGAAAATCCGAATTATGGTTGAATGCGAAAGTGAAGAAAAATGCCGCGAATATGCAGGTCTGATTGCGGACGCGATAAAAAACGGAGGTTATTGCATTGAGTGATAATATAAAGACCGCCGATTTGTTCGAATGTAAAAACCCATATATAAAAGAGTTTTTTGAAGAATGCGAATATCCATGGGAGATGCTTTCGAAAATCGGAGGGTATGTAAAGAAGCTTCTTGACGAAAAGCCGGAGGGCTTTTTCGAAGCTCTTCCGGGGGTGCTCGTTGGTGAAAATGTTGAAATTTCTCCAACTGCAACCATTATTGCACCTGTAGTTATCGGTGCAAACACAGAAATCCGCCCCGGTGCATATATAAGAGGTAACGTCATCATCGGGGAAAGTTGCGTCATCGGAAATTCAACGGAGCTTAAAAACTGCATTCTGCTTGATGGAGTTCAGGCGCCTCATTATAACTATATCGGAGATTCGATTCTCGGAAACCGTGCGCATACCGGGGCAGGAGTGATTTGCTCAAACTTAAAAGCTGACGGAAAAAATGTTATCATCCGCGGTGAGAAAGAATATGAAACGGGGCTTCGTAAGCTCGGCGCAATCCTCGGTGACGGCGCGGACATAGGCTGCAATTGCGTTCTTAACCCGGGAACGGTTGTGGGCAAGAATACCTCCGCATATCCGCTCACCCCACTTCGCGGAGTCTATCCCCCCGACTGCATAATAAAATCACAGACGGAAGTTATTAGAAGAGTTTGAAAAAGACGCCGATCAGGCGTCTTTTTTATGTCCTTGCATTACGTGGGAATATGAAGTATAATGGTGGTGAAAGGGGAGATGTACTGTGAAAAAGGTGAAGTTGGCGGCTTTATTTGTATGTTCTGTTTTGCTTTTGACAGCAATCGCCCCTGCAACTTGGATCAAAAAGACAGATTTAATTGCACAGGTTTGTATTAGTGGGTATCGCAGTGAGGATTACATTCTGCAAATAACAGATAATGGTGCTATTTTTGCATTCCGCGGAAAACTTGCTTTTGGACCTCGCACTACTGATGATGGGGAGTTCTGGTTTGAAGAAATTTATGAAGCGAAAAGCCGAAGGTTGGAATATGGTGAAGCCAAAAAAATCAAGGCGCTGATTGAGGATGTCAAGAATTATGCCAATTACGATTGCGGATGCCATGTTGAGCGAGGCGAGAGAGTCCTTGTTATGATAGATGATGTTGAGTATTATACATCTTATGAATGTCTCTCTTTTGATTGGGATAAGGAAGAGAGTTTGCGGCTTGCATATAACCTTGTTCTAATGTCTCCGATAAAATCAGGTCCGGAAGATTTCAACGAGGATATTATAAAAGTTGCAGATAGAGCAATAAATGGATACATAGATGAAGACGGAGAAAAAATTGACCCAATTACTTGGAGAAAATAAAAAACTCCGCGGAGTCTATCCACCCGATTGCATTGTAAAATCGCAGAAAGAAGTTGTTAAAAGGATATAAAAACAGGGCATACCGATCAATTTGAAGGTATGCCCTGTGCCTTTTATTTTGACATTTGCTCCATATGCTTTTTCAGAACAAGATTGATATATTGCGATAGCGGTCTGTCATCGTTTTCTGCGGCAATCTTGAGCTTTTCAAGCAAGTCGCTGTCTATGGTTATACTTATTTTCTCTTTAAGCGGTTTCATAATATTACCCACATTCTGTCGCGTGTCAAGCGATGACAACGCCCTTCTGGAGCATAATGTTTGCATAAAGAGCCGTCTCGCCTGTCGCAATGATTGCATATGCCTTCTTTGCTTCTTCATAGAATTCAAAGCGCTCGATCTCGCCGATGCAGTCTGCGCCGCGCTCATCGTGAGCCTTTACTATCTCGCAGTATTCATCCCATATCGGAGTTTCGACATCGTCGCCCGGCATAACCTGCATAAGGCTCACGGGCTTGTCAACATATGTATCGAGAGGGAAAAGCTTGAGTATCGCATCGAGCATTTCACAAGCGCCGTGCCCGTCTGCGCGGATGACGATTGCATCCTTTCCCATCGTCTCGGCAGGGAAGTTTCCGTCTGCAATGACGATTCTGTCGCTGTGCCCCATTTCGCAGAGCACCTTTAAAAGCTCGGGTGAAAGAATAGGGGGGATGTTTTTAAGCATTTTGATTATCTCCTTTCAGGCTTTCTCTGCAGAATTCCCGCGGAGAAACGCCCTTATATTTTTTAAATGTTCTTGAAAAATGACTCAGCTCATTGAAACCGCTCTCATATGCCGCTTCCGTGACGTTCTTGCGGTTTACCGTCATCTCAAATGCCGCGCGTTCACATCTGCGGCGGTTTATATATTCCGTCGGTGTCTCGCCCGTGAATTCACGGAAAATGCGGCAGAGATATTTTTCGTTAAAGCCGGAAAGCATTGAAAGCTCCCGCAAGGTTATTCTGTCGCGGTAATTTGACTCTATCCAGTCGACAAGTGTTGCGATGCTCTTTCTCCGATGCCCTCGAGATGCATCACCGGATTTTGAAATTCTGCCATTGTTAAAGAGGTGATAAAAAACATCAAAGAGTATTCCGCAGACCGAAAGCTCATAAAAGGGACTAGCATCGCACATCATCTTAAAAAGCTTTCGAGCCGATTCATAGAGAAGACTGTTTTCGGGATGGAGAAAGGGGTCAATCTCGGAATTTCCGGCCATAATGGGAACGAGGTATTCATTCACCTTGCCGTTTGAGCTGTCACGGAGCAAATTCAAATCAAAAACTATGCATTCATAAACGCAGTCAATGGGCTCTGCACGGTGAAGGGTATGGCAGGAAACAAAAAGTATATCTCCTGCATTTGCGATATATTCAACATTATTGAGAAACACCCGAAGCTTCCCCGCAAGAATATGAATTATCTCAAATTCTCTGTGCCAATGCAGCTGCATAACATAGCGGTAATGCGTGCTTGTTATAAAATAATATTCAATCGGAAAGCCTTCTTCGCCGCGCTTCTTTTTCTCCTCATAATCAATAATATTCATATCGCACCCCAAAAAGTGAAAATAGCTCAAATAATAAAATCTATTTTGCAAGTATTTTAACACACAAGATACTATAATTCAAGTATAATATAAATTTTTATTATGGAGGATTATATATTATGGCAGAGTCAAGACTTATCGGTCAGTATCCCGTTATCGGCATCCGTCCGACAATAGACGGTCGTCGCGGACCGCTTAAAGTTCGTGAATCCCTTGAGGTTCAGACAATGAATATGGCAAAAAGCGCGGCAGAGCTCTTCACAAAAAATCTCCGCTATTCAAACGGCGAGCCTGTTAAGGTTGTTATCGCCGATACAACTATCGGACGTGTTGCAGAAGCTGCAGCCTGCGCCGACAAATTCCGCCGCGAGGGTGTTGATATCACACTTACGGTCACTCCCTGCTGGTGCTACGGTGCAGAAACGATGGATATGGACCCGAACACGATAAAGGCAGTCTGGGGCTTCAACGGAACGGAGCGCCCGGGTGCAGTTTATCTTGCATCCGTTCTTGCAACTCATTCACAGAAGGGACTTCCTGCATTCGGAATCTACGGAAGCGAAGTCAAGGACTGTGATGATACCGAAATCCCCGCAGACGTTGAGGAAAAGCTTCTCCGCTTCGGCCGTGCCGCAGTTGCAGCAGCAACAATGCGCGGAAAATCTTATCTCCAGATCGGCTCTATCTGTATGGGTATCGGCGGCTCAATCATCAGCACAGACTTTATCGAGGATTATCTCGGTATGCGTGTTGAGTCTGTTGACGAGGTTGAAGTTATCCGCCGTATGACCGAAGGCATTTATGATAAGGAAGAATACGAAAAGGCTCTTGCTTGGGCAAAGAAGAACTGCATCGAGGGCTTTGATAAAAACCC
>JAZSHZ010000181.1:0-23641 GCA_045533555.1 Eubacteriales bacterium | reverse complement strand
GGCTACGATCCGACTTTTTGATATAATAATTTTAACTTATATTACAGCCACGAAAGAGGATATATATGAAGCTATCATCTTTTTTGCATTTTGCCACTTTTGGCGTAAAGACAATTCTATTTAGAAAGAAATCCCCAATTCTCGGAACTGTAATTGTTACAGATAAATGCAACTTGCATTGCAAGCATTGCTCCGTCAACAACATCACAGCAATCGTCCATCCGTATGAACAAATCCGGCAAGAAATGCAGCAGCTATATGACATGGGTGTTCGCATTTTGTTCTTCTGCGGTGGCGAAACATTCCTTTGGAAAGACGGCAAACGCACACTAAGAGATTTGGTCATTGAAGCGAAAAGCATGGGTTTCCTCATCGTGAACGTAGTTACGAATGGAACGTTCCCCATCGATCTCCCGGAAGCAGATTTAATTCTTCTGAGCTTGGACGGAGATAAGCAGCGTCATAATGAAGTTCGTGGTGATACCTACGATACCATCATGAAGAACATCAGCAATGCTACCGCAGATAATATCTGCTTCTATATGGCGATCAATCAAATTAACAAAGACTATGTGCGGGACGTATGCTTAACTGCTCGTGATACCAAAAATGTTCGTGCGGTATCGTTCAATTTCCATACGCCATACCCCGACACTAAGGAATTGTCTTTGAGCAAAGAGGAAAAAGCCAAGTGTTGTGATACGATAACTCAAATGATGAAAGAAGGCGCACCTGTATTTAATCTAAAAAGTGCGTTTCCGTATCTCATCGAAAATCGTTTCCCCACACCTTGTCATCAGTGTGTAGTGATAGAAAACGGAAAGTTGTCTACCTGCGGACGCTGTATTGATGTTCCCGGTCTTTGCGATCAATGCGGATACTTTTTCGTTGCGGAATACACACTTTTATTCAAAGGTAATCCCAAAATAATATTTGATATGCTTCGTACATACCTGAAGTACATTTAGGAGAAATATGAGTTTTATTACAAGTTTAACTAGAATGTGGCTTACACGAACGGTAAAGCCATTTACATTTAAGAATGAATATGACCGAATATTGCCTTTTATGGAATGCGAAAATCTCGGATTATATGTTCATATTCCTTTTTGTGAACGCATATGTGATTTTTGCCCGTATTGTAAGGTGCGCTATTCAGCTGACATATGCGATAAATACATAGATGCTTTAATCAAAGAAATTCACATTGTCGGCGGTCAAACCACTGAAAAGAAAACGGTAACAAGTCTGTATTTCGGCGGTGGCACCCCTGCACTTGCAGCAACTCGCATAAAAGAAATCGTTGATGCTTTAAATGAGCATTTTATCATCACAGACGGAATAGGGTTGGAACTTCACCCCGACAATGTGAATGTGGAAACATTGCAAATTTTGAAAGATGCCGGTGTAACAAAAATCAGCATTGGCATCCAGTCTTTCTGCGATAAATATCAGAAGATTCTCGGCAGAAAGAAAATTGACACCTCTGCAATGATGTCTGCTTTGGCGGCTGTTCCTTTTGAAACCGTTTCGATGGACTTTATTTTTGCGCTACCCGAGCAGACCTATAATGATCTGAAATCTGATATTGATACAGCATTTTCTTTGGGTGCAAACCACATTGCCATTTACCCTTTTATTGATTTCACTTTTACAAAAAGTCCTGTTGTGGCAATGCCTAAAAAAGAAAAGCGCAAGTTGCTTGATGCAATTACGCAATACTGCTTGAGCAAAGGCTATCTACGAGATTCAATCTGGACTTTTTCAAGCAAACCGAATGCAAAATACTCATCAATGACTAGAGATAATTTTCTTGGGTTTGGTTGCTCTGCCACCAGTCTTTTTAAGGAACAATTCAAAATTAATACGTTCAATGTAGAATCCTATTGTGATAGAATCGCTTCGAACGACCTGGCTACATCTTTGACAATTCGTTTTACCAAACGACAGAGAATGATTTATTGGTTATTCTGGACGGCGTACAGTACAAAAGTAAATACTAAAGATTTTGAAAAATTCTTTGGTGTTCCTCTCAAAAAAATGTACGGTTTTGAATTATGGATATCAAAGAGGTTAGGCTTTGTCATGGAATATAACGGTATTTATGAAATGACCTTAAAAGGAGCTTTTTATTACCACTATTATGAAAATTTTTATACGCTGTCATATATCGATAAAATGTGGGGAATTATGCGCAAGGAATCGTTCCCTAAAGAAATTAAATTGTAAAAGCGAGGTGAATTTCACCTCGCTTTTGCTATGTATAAAGCCGCCCAAAACCATAAAATTAGGGGCTTGTGTTATAAACAAAAAACCTAGTGTTTATGCGCCTTTCAGGCGGTTTGCCCTATTATAACGCATTCCTCTATTCTTCTCACGATTCCAGTTGCTTTCATATATACAAATCCCCTTTTTGTTTTGAAGTTATAACACTATTGTTTACAACGAAGGGATTTTTATGTAAGGAAAATGATGGTTTGTTTTTTTGCATATGCTGCCATTGCGAAAAAAGCTCAACTTATGTTCAGCTTTAAGCGATGATGCGCTATATGGATTTACTTTTTCGATTGGATGTGATAAAATAAAACAAAAAGCTCGAAGGAGGGTGCCGCAGTGGCAGAATTTGTTGCTGAAAAATATAAAAAGCTGTTGGAGGCATCCACCTCCTGCGATACCTGCGAGAAGGTTCCCATCAAAAAATTGGATGAAAACGATTCATATATTTTCATAAGCTATTCACATAAGGATTATAAAAAGGTTTATGAAGACCTTGCGGATCTCTATGAGAGCAACATTCCCTTCTGGTATGACAGCGGCTTACCCGCAGGCAAGAACTGGGATGATGTCGTTGCGGAGAAAATGACCGACTCGCGCTGTGCGGGAATAATATTTTATCTGAGCGAGAATTTATTTTTGAGCCGCTCAATTCAAACGGAAATTCAAATCGCTATCGGCGAACACGGCAACTCGGATATAACAAAAACAAGACTCAACTATTTCTCCGTCAACCTGACCGACAAGGGCCCTTCCCGAATTCTTAAGGGCGTTTATTCCGAAAAGGAATTTTTTGACGTTGAGGACGAGATGTCCGCGATGAGCGACTGGGTGAGCACGCTGACGAAGGCTTTCCCCGACAAAGCAACTTATCTCACCTTCGGCGCACCTCACCACAAAGAGAATCTCGTCCAGCAGATAGGCATCAATTTTGGAATCAGCCCAAACTATAACCCCTTCGATTTCGGAAATGCAATCTTCCGCTCGGGAAATGCGATTATAGAATTTGAAAACGGGGCAATATATGACGGTGCATTCCGAAACGGTGTATTTGAGGGGAAAGGTATTCTGACCTACTCCGACGGCTCATCCTACAATGGTGATTGGATTGACGGAGAGCGCAACGGTGAAGGTACCTTCACCCACATCAACGGTTCGGTCTATACCGGTGGATGGCGGGGAGGCAGACACAATGGTAAGGGCATATTCACTTTTCCGGACGGCGCATCCTACAATGGTGATTGGGTGGATGGCAAGTGGAACGGCAAGGGAATTATGACCTATACCGATAGTTCCTCCTACAATGGCGACTGGGTGGATGGCAAGTGGAACGGTAAGGGCACATATATTTTCCCCAGTGGCGCAATTTACATTGGTGACTGGATGAACGGAGAACGCAACGGCAAGGGGAAATTCACTTTTCCGAGCGGCGAGGTATATATCGGTGACTGGGTAGACGGCAAATGGAACGGCAACGGCATTCTGACCTACTCCGACGGTTCATTCTACGATGGCAACTGGGTTGACAACAAAAAAAACGGCAAGGGAAGCGCGACATATCCGGACGGCTCATCCTATACCGGTGATTGGGTGGATGGCAAGCGAAACGGTAAAGGTAGCGCGACATATCCGGACAGCACATCCTACACCGGTGATTGGCTCGATGACAAGCGAAACGGTAAGGGGACATATTTTTTCTCCGATGGCTCATCCTATAACGGCGATTGGTTGAATGGCAAACGTAACGGCAAGGGTACTATGACCTATAGTGACGGAGGATCCTACAATGGTGATTGGATTGACGACAAGCGAAACGGCAAGGGTACATATATTTTTGCCGATAGCTCATCATATAGCGGTGATTGGTTGAATGGCAAACGCAACGGCAAAGGGACTATGATCTTTTCCGACGGATCTGTCTATGACGGTGACTGGATTGACGGGAAAGAGAAAGGACAAGCATCCTTCACCCGAGGCTCCGATGGTCACAGATATGTCGGAGGTTGGGGTGAAAACGGCTCCGAAGGCTTCGGAACATACATCTATCCCGACGGTGCATCGCGATGCGGCACATGGGACGGCGATATGCTCCTTGAGGGAGAAGGCGTCATCCGCTATCCCGACGGCTCGCATTATGACGGAAAGATAAAGAACAACCTGCGCCACGGCGAGGGCACATACACCCTTGCGGACGGAACGGTTCAGACCGGAACCTTTGAAAACGATATATTCCTCGGATGAGAGATATATACAACCAAACAGGATCGAGGGAATTGATAATGGAAAAATTATATTCTTCTGAAATAAAAGTCGGAGATACGCTCAAGACCATATCTGTGTTCAACGGTGATGTGACTGCTTTTCATGATGAAATTGATATCCTCACAACATCTGCCTTCGTCGGGTCATATGCCCCGACTCCCAACACGGTTTTCAAAGCACTCAATAATTGCGGCATCAATGTCAAGAAGCTGTCTTCCTCTCCCGAATTTGACTTGAGAACACCTTGTCATATATGGTTGTCGGGGAAAACAGATCAACCTTCCGCAAAAATCAGGCGCATCGGTTGCATCGAGTTCATCGGCTCCCATATTTTTCCTTCGGACGAGCATGAATCGGAGCAATCTATGCTGAACTCCATCCGTGCCTATTTTCAGATGCTGGACATGGCATCTTTCTATGGAATTGAAATGAATACTATCGCACTTCCGCTATTGGGTAGCGGTTGCCAGAATATTTCATATAATCTTTTGCTCATTCCGCTTATCAACGAGTGTCTTTCCTTTTTGAAACGGAATCACGAAGTCAAAAATATATATTTTATTGAAATGAATCCCCAAAAAGCCGCTTTGATTGCGCGCTCATTGGAAAACTCACTCAGGTTTTCCGAAGCAGATCCGATTCCCAAAACGCAGGCAGCTCCCACTGCTTTTATAAGCTATGCTTCAAGCGATAAAAACATTGCGGATAACCTTTGCTCCAAACTTGAGCAAAACGGCATCAAAGTCTGGTATGCTCCGCGAGATGTCAAGGGAGCTTATGCATCTTCCATTGTTCAGGCAATTGATGCCGCTTCCCATTTCATTGTCATTCTCAGCGAGAACAGCATTTCGTCCGAACACGTGCTGAACGAGATAGACCTTGCATTTCAACATCTGCCAAACAAAATAAAGTTCAAGCCTCTTCGCATCGACTCAACGCTGTTTACACCTTCTTTCAAATACTATTTATCCCGCCAGCATTGGATGGATGCAACCAATCCTCCGCTTGAAGAGCGCCTCAGTGAATTTGTATCTTCTTTGCTATCCGAAAGCATTTGATATAAACGCCGAAGAATTTGAGTTTTTATGGAATCAAAGCAGATAATATAAGCAGTAAAAAAACAGTCGCAGAAAGTCATTTGCGATAAGAAACGAGATTTCCTCCCAATCTATCGCATCCACGTCATCGCCTTTCAAAAAACCGGCGGAGTGTTTTTTCACTCCGTCGGTTTTTTTAATATAAAAGCGCGCGATCATTAAAATGCTTTGAGCTGAGCTCATCCGGCGGAGGGCATTCCGCGGGAGAAACGAGCGGTATCGGCTCAATCGAATCCATACCGTTGTTTGCGAGCGCATAGCGCCATTCCTTATCGACCCATTCCGATTCCTTTGCATAGCGAGACCAGCAAAGATAAAGAATATCTCTCTTTTCAATTTCCGCGCGAAGTGTCTCTTCCCAATTATCTCCGCTTCGGAGATTATCCACGTCGAAAAAGATATCCATATCAGGGCGCGCCTTTTTCATTCCCTGGAAAATCTTTGCGACGAGTTCCCTGTCCTGACTTGCATATGATATGAACGCAGAAAGGACATCATCTCTCATCAATTCAAGCTTCTGCTCTCTTACCGAGGTGCAATCTGCCGTAAACCTGAGTCTCGTTGCAATTACATCGTTGAAATATACATGCGCCGTAAACATGATCTGCTTTCTCGCAAACTCACGCGGAATCGCTATCGGGAACTCAAAATTGAGGTATCCGCCGATCCATTTTCGCGTTTCATCGCAATCGGAAAGCTCAAGCTCGGGCGAGGTGAGCTTTATTCTCACTTTCGTTTCCGATTTGATCTCCATCGGGCTTCCGATGATTTCCTTTGTAGGTCTGTCTGAATTCTCTATGATCGACTCGACTATATTTCTGCATTCATCCTCAAACATAGTGATATTGACGGTCGCATACTCGCCTTTTATGATTTTCTGCGGAACTACCGCCGAGAAATTCGCGCGGGAGATTTTAAGGCTTTTCGGTGCATTTTCCTCAAGCTTATTTCCGCAGGTCGGACAACATGCATCGTTTTCTCCGCATCTCCCTCCGCAATTCGGACAGAATGATATTTCTCCGCTCTGCGGCATCCCGGGGATTTCAAAGCTTTGCGGCCGAACGACCTTCGGCTCTTCGAATTTCGGAGTTTTTTTCTTCTTGAGAAGCCCCCGGAAAAAACCGCCCTCTTTTGAACGCCTTCTATCAACTCCCGCTCCGCTTACCGTCGGAGCAACCGGGGACATCGGCATCGTCTGCGCCGAGGGCGTGGGCGGAGGTGGACAGGCGCGAGTCTGCGCCGAGGGCTCGGCATCAAAATCGAAATCAGGGAATGATACCGTTTCAGGCGGAGGGCACTGGCACTTTACCTCATCATCGAACGGTGACGGCGCGCCTTTTATTCCGATCTGCCCCGCAAATTCCTGCGACGAATCTGCAACTGCGGCCTCAACCTCTTCGGGCTCTTGGAAAAATTTTGCCAGCTCCGCTCTGTTACGAAGCTTTTTACATCCCTTTAATATATTTCTTCCTGCCGATTTAAGATTTTTCGGGATATCAATGAATTCAAGCTCGGGGCATATGGCAAATGCCATGGTTTCGATTCTTTCCACGCTTTCGGGGATAATAACCCAACCGAGTGAAAGGCACCACGAAAATGCTTCCCTTCCGATCGAGACCACGCCCATCGGAATGACAACGCTTGTGATTTCCTCGCAATGCGAGAATGCATAGCTTGCGATAATCTCAACGCCATTAGGAATGATGACCCTTCCGCCCTTTCCGACATATTTTTCGAGAACTCCGTCTCTGATTATGAAATCCTTCTGAGCTTCCATATCCCGGCTCCCCGCTTTCATTCGACTTGCGCCCGCTTTAATTCGGGCGGCTTGCTTTTATTTTACTACAAGCCTCCGATTATTTCAACCGCCACATTTGTTTATTGAACGGTTTATCCATTCTTTTGCGAGGATTTTGAATTCCTTCGTGTAGCCGTGCCCCTGATTTTTAAGCTCAATGAATTTTTTCTCGCAGGAAAGCGCCTCACCGAGCTTTCTTATATCCCTGCTCGGGCATTCCTCATCCTTATCCCCCGCGACGAGCAATATATCCGCCTTTAGCCTTCCGACATGGCGCATCGGATCAATTACGGCAAGCCTTTCCTTTGCACAGAAATTATAGACCATTTTCTCCTCTCCTGCTTGACTTGCAACAAAGCCGCGCACCTTATCGTAATTGTCATCGGAAAGCCCGATAAAAAATGGCATTTCGCAAGCGCAAATCCCGGTTTCATCATCAAAAACCGATGAAAGAATGAGCGACATTCCTCCCCCCTGCGATGTTCCGACAAATATCAGCTTCTGCCCTCTTTTTTTCATGCAGGTCACTGCTGCTGCCGCCTCATATACCCACGAATAATATCCTTTTTCGTCATCAATATCGCAAAGCGTATCATAAAGCACCGGCCATGCGCCCCGCACACGCTTGCTGTCATCATATCCCCACGGCGTATTGTAGCCAAGCGGAGAGATTACGAGGATATCATAGGCCCCATCCATATACTCGGACAAATCGTTCCATTCGGCATTATAGCCCGGAAGGGAGACAAGAAGATATTCCGAATTTTCAAGACTTCTGTATCTTCCGTAAAATTCCCCCGCGAGGCTTTGGAATCTTACCCATTCAAGCCCCTCGGATTCTTCGCCGAGCATCTCCGCCTGCGCGGGAAAATCCTGTGAAAACTCACGGATTTTCTTGCAGAAACCGGAAATTCTCTCCTCCGAAAGATCCGGTTTTGTCACATACGGTGGGAGTATCCTTGCCGCATTTTCGGGTGATTGCTCCATATATTCAAGCAAGGCCTCGCGCGTGCAATCCGCGATATGCTCGTCACACAGCATCTCGATATCCTTAATCTCCTCAAAATTATATTGGAAGAAAATCGGCAGCCTTGCGGAGCGCGGCGCGATCACCTCATAAGGGTAGCACAGATATTCCGCAATCGCCTGCGCCGCACCCTCATAGAACATGTCGCTGATCATGGGAAAACGCAGTGGCATCCCGAGCGGAGTCACTTCAACCTCCGCATCTTCAATTTTGTATGAAAATAAAATTTCGTCTCTCATTGAATTCCTCCTTTTTTTCAAAATTCACCCTAACAATTGCATTATAATTTCATTTATCGCACGGAAATTATATTTTTCTTGACATATGCAACGCGGAAGCGATAATATAATTATACATATTAAAATATAAGGTGGGGATTCTCTGTGCAAAACAAAAACATCGTCATTTTTTCATCGGGAATAAGCGAAACTCACGGAATTCTTTCCGACATCCAGCGTGAACTCGAAGACCGCGGTTATATATGCAGCAATTGGCGAAATCTTTTTCGCACCGCAAAGCACGTAGACAAGATCGCACTTCTTCCGATGCTCATAAAAAAGATTCCGACATTTGATTATGCCGTTCTCATCTGCGAAGGGCATGATCTCACCTCCGTCGTGCGCGGAGACAAAACCGATACCTTCCACACAATGCGCGACAACGTCCTTTTTGAAATAGGCCTCTGCGCAATGGCTCTTGGGCTTGAGCGAACCATACTCATAACCGACAGTGACGTCCGCCTTCCCGATGACCTCACCGGGACAAACGACTCGCTCGCGCTCAAAGAGATCCGCCTTCCGAAAAACTTCCTGACGGAAAGCGCGACGGAACATTCCGGCCACGTCGCGGCCATAGGCAGCGAAATTCACCGCTATATCTCCGAGATGGGCGAGCATATCCATCAGGTAATCATCGGTGCTTCGGCAGGCTCTGCCTGCAGCTATGTCGCAAACTTCATTTTGCGCCTGCTTGAGCATATAGAGGATGATATACATATTAAAGTCGGAAAAGATAAAACAGAGACATTCAGAGTCGATCCTAAAAAAGTCTATGTTGATATCTTCATCCCGGAAACCATCAACACCACTGTTATCAAAAACATGGAGGCCTACACAAAATCCTTTCCGGAAGCATTCATCCCGACCGCGCGTGACAGAAACATTTACTTCCGCTTTCGCCGTGAGGGAGACTGCCTTCATGTAATCGATTGCCCGACAAACGCAATCACCTCTTATGATATGGCAAAGGTTCTTCTCAATATGGAGGCTGACGACACCGAGGATATCAATGCCGCAAAAAGGTTTACCGAAAAAGAGCTCAACCTCTATGAGGCCTCCGTCGCCACGCTTACGGAGAAAGCTTCGATAGACAGCTTCATCGATGAGCACTATGCATCCCTGACAGCTGCGGAGAGGCGGAAAATGACAGACAAGATTTTCGACATAACAGAAAATCGCCTGACCGTAACACGGCGTGATTTCTCCAAATAACAACACATTTATGCACCGGCAAAATCGGCAGAAAAAATTCTGCCGATTTTCAGACTGTCGAAAAAGGCACGAGAGCACAAGCGTAGAAAAGAAATGAGTAAAAAACGCAGGTGAAAACAACGCATCTTCCCGAAAAAATATTTTTCAGAACGCAGAACATTTCATTAAACAAATCACCTTGAAACATCGAGTTTCAAGGTGATTTTTGCTTGTTTTGTCCAAAGCTCACCTCTCGGAGTATAAACATACACCTTCGAGTTCGCTTTGCGCAATCTCGCACCATTTTGGACAGCCTCACAGCGTGTCGATATGTTTATCGACACGCTGAAATCGGCAGAAAAAATTCTGCCGATTTTTTTATTTGCCTTGCGATAAATTTTGAATGGCATATATTATTATTGCGTAAAAGCCACAGGGAAAACTTCGGAAAAGAAAAGAAAGAAGGTATGATCGGCTAACGGTTCGGAAAGGACGAAGATTTCTCCCCTGTGAAAAAAATAAAAATTCAATTAAGAAAGAGGAAAATAATCATGAAAAAAATCACAGCATTCACACTGGCACTCGCACTCGTATTCTCAATGTTCGCAGCAATCCCCTTAAACGCATCCGCAGCCTCGTGGCCGTCAACCTCGTCATCCGCTTATTGCGAATTCACGGCACCGCAAAGCATCAACGTCTATCGCAACTCATCCCTGACAACCCGCGGTACAGCATCACCCGCGAAGAGCTATAACGCTTATATCGACCGCGGCAATGTCTGCAAGATCTATTCTGTGACAGGCAGCTATGTATATCTCGCATACCCGACCTCATCGGGCTACAAATGCGGCTACATAAGAACGCGCGACCTCTTCCGCAGCACCTCTCCGACAGACAGCTTTGTCTCCCGCGCAAGGGCAACCACATATAAATATGCCGGAAGCAGCTCCTACGGTTATGTTGATGTAAACGACAGAGTATATGCAACGGGAACAAACGGCAACTATGTTCAGGTCATCTATGAAGCACGCTCCGGAAGCCGCAGATTCAAGCTCGGCTATGTCTCAAGCTCCGAATTTGCAAAGATGAAGGGTAATTCCGGCGGCAATTCAAACAACGCAGCAGTTTCATCCTCAGCAATCCGCTATCCGATGGACAATATGTATGTCTGCGGCAACAACTGGGCAAGCTACTATTCAAAGCGCCCCTCCCGCCCCTATCATGTCGGCATTGATGTCGCATCCTCAAATGGCAAGTCCGCCGTATACTCGGTTGCTGACGGCACGGTCGCGGCAAGCGGCTGGAACAGTTCCAACGGCAACTTCATCATCATCAAGCACAATATAGGCGGCAGAAACGTATATTCCTTCTACGCTCATCTCAGCAGCAGATACGTTTCCAAGGGCAATTCCGTCAGATGCGGAACCCACATCGGTAACTACGGTAACACCGGCAGTGCATCTGCAGGTACGCACCTCCACTTCGCATTCGTCGATACGCTCTGGTCCAACGGCAGCTACTATGGCTATGTCTCCGGTATGGGCAACAACAAGGCAACCTACGGCGGAGTAACCTACTATAACCCGATGTATGTAATCAAATACAACAGACTCCCGTAACGCATCACAATAATGCAGCACCCTCTCCCGACCGAAATGAGGTCGGGAGAGGGTGTTTTTTGATCTTATCAGATATTCTTGGATTTGAAAAATTCATCGAGCTGGGTGCGGGCAAGGCTCTTGGATTCGACAAGAAGCTCGGTGAGCTCATTGAGCGCATCCTTATGCTCGCATATCATTGCGCGAGCCCTGTCATACTGCTCTCGCAGAAGCGTTTCCGCCTCATCCTTAATGCTGTGGATATAGAGATTCTCCCCCATTGCGAAGTCATTTATACACGCGCGCGCAATATATCTCGCTTTTTCTATATCGGAGCTTGCGCCCGTATTTGTTCCGAGCTCGGAGCCATAGACCTCGATTTCCGCAACACGCCCCGCCAGGCAGCGGCAGATGATATCCTTGAGCTCACTGTATGTCTGCGTTCCACGCTTGCTTTCAGACGCGCTTTCCATATATCCGCCGTACTCACCGCGGGAGACAATCGTCAGGAAAGAAGGTGTTATGCCGCAAAGCCTGCAGACGAGCGCATGTCCCGCTTCATGGCAGGCAGTCTGGCTGATATGCCCCTCATCCATCTTCCTGACATCTCCGAATCGGAAATTATCGAGCGCATCAAGATATTTCGTTCCGTCCGGCTCATCGCTTCCGAGCGCGCGGATATACTGCATCGTCATCATATCAAGATCTGCATTGCTCATTCCGCCCGTTCTTTCAGCCATAAGGCGGATGATCTTCTCATGATCCTCACCGAAGACGATTCCGTGCTTTCCGAGAAGACTCATGAGGAGTGCATATCGCTCATCCGTATCGGGGAGCGGAATGAGTATCTTATTATCAAATCTGCGGACAAAGGCGCCGTCGAGAACTCTCGGCCCATCGCCGCTTATTTCATAGTTCGTTGCAGCAAGAATGAACACGGGTCTTTTCTCATCAACAACGAAACCGTCCATTTCAGCAAGGAAAGTCGTAAGCGCGTCTTCATTATGAGCCGATGAGATTCCGCCTGTGCGTCGGCGGCCGATCGCATCGACCTCATCTATGAAGATAATCGACGGAGCATATTTTCTCGCCTTTGCAAAGAGAGCTCTTATATTTCCCTCAGACTGACCTACAAGCGAGCCGAAGAACGATGTTGCGGAGACGGGGAAGAAAGTTGCCTTGCATTCGTTTGCCATCGCTTTTGCAAGCATCGTCTTACCTGTTCCGGGAGGTCCGTAGAGAAGAACTCCCTTTGGCATACGTTTGCCGGAAAGCGCAACCTTTCTCGGATTCGCAATTGCTTCGCAATATTCGCCAAGGATCTCTTTTGCCGTTTTGCAGCCGATGACATCCTTGAAGCGGATATTCGTCTGCCCCTGCTTCGCCATCATTTTCTTATCGCTTGCGGCAGGTGCCGGTCGGAGCCTGAGCTTCTCGAAAGCTATCGTTGCACTCTCATTCTCTTCTGTATACTGCGCGCAGTTATATGAAAGATATTTGCCGGAGCGCGAAAGGTCGAAAGCGCTGTTATTGACAAGTGAATGGAACGCGATATTGGAAAGGCTTTCCTCAAATTCCGCCACATCCTTGAAGATGATGCTTCCTCTTGCACCCTTCGTTGCGAGCTTTTCATGGCTGAAGCTTCCATTTGCATCGATTATATAGACAGGAATCTCCGGATAAAACTCGCGCGCATATTCAAACATACGCATACCTTCGGAATCGACATCCTCAATATCGTTCGGCATCCTCTCATCCGCAGCAATTCCGCACAGCGGATCAATAATGATGCAATCGCAGATGCCTCGGATATGCTTTTTGAACAGTTCGCTGTCTTCCATAACATTGAGCTTGACCTTGTGCAGAAGCTCTTCGCTTAAGTATTCCTTGCCCGGAAGGCTTCCGAACATGGCGGCATTGAGTGGCTCGGTTCTCTCAAAGAGACGCGAGACCTCGCCCGATGCTTCATATTCCGATTCAATATTAATCGTTTTGAGATTTTTACCGGATGTCGAGAAAATCTGCGTGACGAGCTCCTGAACCTCCGAAACCACCGTGTTTTTCGCAAGCCCCGTAAGCGTTCTGGCATCGGCCGTTCCGCCGCCGTTATAGAGTATGATTGCGGCAAGCATATCGGGGTTATAACGAATTTTAACGCCCGAACTCTTTTCAAAGAGACCGATTTGCAGTTCAAGCTCATGCTTTATTATCTCCATAAGAGCATATGGCTCGAGATGATTGAAGAGGATGACATGGCCTTTCGCCATACGGGTTATTATGCATTCGGGAAAGAACGGGTTTCCGTCCCTCTCATCCTTATCCTCGCGGAGGCCTTCGATAATAACGTTTCTCGGCGTCGTCGAAAGATCGAACACGCTCTCATCCTCATAGAGGGATTTTCCCGCATTGGTTGTCATTATAATGATGTTCTGCCTGAAGGAAACCTTTTTGTTTACCTTCATATCCATCATCGTTCCTTCATCGAGAAGCTCGAGGAACATATGTATCGTATTGATATGAGCCTTTTCAATCTCATCGAAAATAATTATTCCGTCCGGATGCTTTCTCGCAAAGCCTGTCACTATCGCGGGCTGGCCGTGTTCGCCGTTAAACTTTGCATTGGCAAGATTATCCGAATATTCCGCCATATCGACAACCTGGCATTCCTTACCCAGAAGCTTTGCGCATTTTTTTGCGAGCATCGACTTACCGACGCCCGAAGGTCCCGCAAAAAGGAAGGTTGCAAGCGGTCCTTTCGCATCGGGGTTTACCTTCGTGAACATCTCGCATTCAAACAGGCCGCGCACCACAACATCTATCGCGTGATTCTGCCCCTTGATGCTCGCGCAGAGATCTTTTTTGAGCTTTATCATCCGCTCGGTTATTTCCGGAAGTGACGTATGCTCATCTTTTTCCGAAGCATCCTTTCGCTGAACCGCCTCAGTTTTTTCTTTTGGAGCTTCCTCACTATTCTTTTTTGCGTGAGTGCCGAATATCGGAAAAACTCCGAGCCGGCTCTTCTCTCGCTCCTCATCGACATTTTTCTTCATTCCGTCATTTAAGGCATCCTGCAAAAGCTTTCCTGCATTCTTGTCTTCGATTTCCTTTTTGATCGCTTCAAGCTCATCCGTATCCGGAACCGAAACAGCCACGATTATCTTCGATAAATCATCATCGGATACAAGCTCACTGATGATTTCCTTTGTCATCTGCTTGAATGCTTCGGCATCCTCGTCAGCCGCAACATAGATAAGCTGCTGCATTTTTCCTTTTCCTGAGCGAAAAATCGCGTCGCTTTTCATTCTGCTCCCAAGCTTTACATAAATATCCTCCCAAAGATCTCTGCCGTTGCCGTCATTGTATTGGCTGATAACACTGTAGGATATCGCTGTGAGCGAAATTTTCATCAGATTCATCTTTTCTCATCCCTTCCATATAAAAAAAGGGCAACAGGCTTTCGCATATCCGGAATATACATAAAGCGCCGCGCCCTTTGACTTTCTGAAATTTTATGCGTAGATCGCCTTCATAATGACAGGCTTTACCTCTTCGGAAACCTTTATCATACGAATCAAAAGCTCAAAAACTTCATCTGTCGCATTTTCATTTGCAAGGATCGCATCATCCTGAAGCATGATATCGCGATCCGGATCGATATAGAATTTGATCCACTTGAACTTTGAATTCAATTCGTTGCAAACAAGAACAACATCGATAACCTTTTCCTCCGGTACCGTCTCAAAGTCAAGATAGAGTGAAACATATTCGCCCTCCTTGCCTGCAAAGATGCATTTGACAGCATTCTTGCCATACGGGAAATTGATAACCGTCTCGCCATCTTCAAATTCCTTCACCTGAGAAGCAAAATTCTTTCCATCAAGGAATTCTTTGAACATTTCTGCATACTTAAGCATATTTTTCTCTCCCCACATATAAAATAAGTATTAAATAAAGTTTACCACTTGATGTTTTTTTTGTCAATAATAAAAAGGTTCATTATCCGCCGTCTTCCCTCTCATTAAAAAGCCCTGTAATTATTATATCTCCTTGTGATGCCTCGCCGACTATATCACGAAGCTCCACAAAATCCTCCATTCAAAATCGTGAGGAGCGCGCACGCGGGTAGTCTGTCAGGTCACAGGTTATACCTCTCGCTTTCCGACCATATTACGGCAGACATATCTGACGCACGGTCATCTTTCTGAATTATCTTTCTGAATTATCTTTCTTAATTTAAAGTATTCACTTTATTTTCAGCTTCAGGCAAAAAAGGACTGCCAAACCTGACAGTCCTTTTTGCTTTTTTATTTGCCCATAATCGCTTTGTCGATTTCTTCTGCGGCGGTTTTTCCCGCGCCCATTGCGAGGATGACAGTTGCGGCGCCCGTTACGGCATCGCCGCCTGCCCAGACCATATCGCGGCTCGTCTTGCCGACTTCGTCTGCCACGATTCCGCCCCATTTCTGAGTATCGAGCCCATCCGTCGCGCTCGCGATGAGCGGATTCGGGCTTGTTCCGATCGCCATAATGACGCAATCGCATTCAAGGTCAAACTGCGCGCCCTCGACAACAACGGGTCTTCTTCTGCCCGATTCATCCGGCTCGGAAAGCTCCATACGGTCACAGGTGATATATTCAACCTTGCCGTCACCGTGGATCTCCGTCGGCGATGTGAGGAACATGAATTCGATGCCCTCCTCCATTGCGTGCTCGACCTCTTCCTTTCTTGCGGGAAGCTCCTTCTCCGTTCTGCGATAGACGAGCGTTACATCCGCGCCCGTTCTCTTTGCAGAGCGAGCCGCATCCATCGCAACATTGCCGCCGCCAACGACAACAACGTGCTTTGCATGGAGAATCGGAGTTTTTGAATCGCTCTTATATGCGCCCATAAGATTAATGCGCGTGAGGAATTCGTTTGCCGAATAGACATTATTGAGGTTCTCGCCCGGAATCTTCATGAATTTCGGAAGACCTGCGCCCGAGCCGATGAAGACCGCTTCATAGCCTTCCTCAAAGAGCTCATCTATCATAATCGTCTTGCCGATGATGATGTTCGTCTTTATTTCGACGCCGAGTGCGCGAAGCTCATCGATTTCACTCTTGACGACCTCTGCCGGAAGTCTGAACTCGGGGATTCCATAGCTCAGAACGCCTCCGGGGACGTGGAGAGCTTCGAATACCGTGACCTTATATCCGCGCGATGCAAGCGTTCCCGCGCAGGAAAGACCGGAGGGACCCGCTCCGATGACCGCGACCTTATGGCCGTTTGATTCGGGGGCATTCGGATATACGCCGACATTCTTCATATACCAATCCGCGACGAAGCGCTCGAGCCTGCCGATTCCGACGGGCTCGCCCTTTATTCCACGGACGCATTTTGATTCGCACTGGGTCTCCTGCGGGCAGACTCTTCCGCATACCGCGGGGAGAGAGTTCGTATCCGTAATTACCTTATAGGCGCCTTCGAAATCGCCCTCTGCAACGTGGGCGATGAATTCGGGTATCCTGACCGCGACGGGGCAGCCCGAAACGCATGGCTTATTCTTGCACTGAAGGCAGCGCTTTGCCTCATCTATCGCCTGCTCCTCGGTATAGCCGAGAGCAACCTCATCGAAATTCCTGCAGCGGACACATGCTTCCTGCTGCGGCATTTCATTCTTCTTCGGAGACATATTGGCCATAATTATTCAACCTCCTTCTTGAAGAGATTGCAGGTCTCTTCTCTCTTTTCCGCTTCAAACTCGCGGTACATCGCCGAGCGGCGGATGGCTTCATCGAAATCCACGATATGCCCGTCAAACTCCGGCCCGTCGACGCAGGCAAACTTTGTTTCCCCTCCGACCGTCAGGCGGCAGCAACCGCACATTCCCGTTCCGTCAATCATTATCGGGTTCATGCTGACGACGGTTTTGATTCCGTATTTCTTCGTGAGCAATGAGACGAACTTCATCATCGGGAGCGGCCCGATTGCGATGACCTCATCATATTCTCTTCCCGAAAGGATGAGATTTTCAAGAGCATTGGTGACGAATCCCTTCTCACCGTATGTTCCGTCATCCGTCATCATATGAAGCTCCGTCGAAGCCGCGCGGAATTCATCCTCGAGTATGACGAGGTCGCGTGTTCTGAAGCCGACGATCGCATCGACATTCGCGCCCTGCGCATGAAGCTTCTTTGCGACGGGATAAGCAATCGCACTTCCGACGCCGCCGCCGACAACGGCAACGCGGGAAAGGCCCTCAGTCTCCGTCTTTCTTCCGAGCGGACCCGCAAAGTCCGCCAGGCAATCGCCCTCCTTGAGATGGCCGAGCTCCTCCGTCGTCGCTCCGACGAGCTGGAATATTATCGTTACCGTTCCGTTTTCTCTGTCATAATCCGCAACAGTGAGCGGAATTCTTTCTCCATCCTCCGTCGCGCGGAGTATTATAAACTGACCCGCATCGCAGCGGCGCGAAACCTCCGGCGCCTCTATCTTCATTCTGCATACAGTCGGGTTGAGATATTCCTTTTCAAGAATCTTATACATAGCTTTCCCCTCTTCATTGATTCGTTTGTGAATTAATTCACATTCGTATTTATATATAGTACCACTTATTCTTTGTAAGGTCAATATGAATTATGAGAAAAGTTTGATTTTTTATAAATAATATTTTAAATTTGTTATTTACGAAAAGAGAAAAAAATAGTATAATATAATATGTATTGTTGCAAACAGATGTGGGAGATAAATCAGATTATGGCTAAAATTCAGGTAATTCTGCCGACGAGCAGGGATGTGACCATTCCCGCTCACGCGGCGGACAGGCTTATGGATTCCGCCGACGGAAACGCGGCGCTTCTCTACATATACATATTATCGCATTCCGGCGAGCTTGACATTGCCGCCGCATCAAAACGCCTCCGCATACAGGAGCAGGCTCTGATGTCAGCGCTTGAAAGCCTTGAAAGATGCGGGCTTGTCGGCAAGGCAGAGGTTGTCTCCGTTCCGGAGCGTTCGGATGAGATTCCCGAATATTCCCAGCGCGACGTCGCCGAGCATATGGGCTCCGACAAGGAATTCAAATATCTCGTCAACTTTGCCGAAGAAAAGCTCGGAAAGCTTCTCTCGACGGTTGACCTTCAGGTTCTTCTCGGAATATATTCCTGGCTCGGACTTCCCGTCGATGTCATCTGCCTTCTCATAACAAGCTCGATCGACAGCGCGAGAAAGCATCTCGGCGCAGGCAGGATACCCACTATGAGGACGATTGAAAAAAGGGCGAAGGAATGGGTTCGCGCAGGGGTTATGACTATCGGCCGCGCGGAGGAATATCTCGCAGAGCAGGAGAAGCTCGGAAGCGACAAAGCGAGAATTGCCAAAATTCTCGGTATATCGGGAAGATCCCTTTCGACGACGGAAAACCGCTATATAACGGAATGGTTAAGACTTGAGCTTCCCGACGAGCTCATCGCCGCGGCATATGACAAGACGGTCATCAATACGGGCGAGAGAAAATGGAACTACATACATAAAATTCTTATGGCATGGTCAGAGCGCGGCTTCAGGACCGTCGACGATGTCACGAGCGGTGAGCGCAAGGTTCCCGCCTCCTCCGATGAGGGAGACGAGGGTGCTGCGATGAGGCTTCGCGAGCTCAACCGCCGCAACAGAAAGAAACGCGAGGAATAATCCTTATGAATTACGACAAGGAAATTTTAGACCGCGTTATCCACGAAACGGAAAACGCAAAAATACGGCTCGAGGCGGAGGCTGAAAACAGACGCCGCGAGATATATTCCGCGATTCCGCGAATCGCCGAGATCGACGCGGAGCTCAAAAGCTCTGTTTTTGAAATAATCCGCGCATCCTTCGGCAAGGGGATCGATTCAAAAGCTCTCATCGCAAAGACGAGGGAGCGAAATCTTGAGCTCAACCGCGAGCGCGAAGAGCTTCTCAAAGCTTCGGGCTTTCCTGCGGATTTCACTGAGCCGCGCTATGCCTGCTCCGTCTGCGATGACACGGGCATCCACGGCGGCGAGCTCTGCCCCTGCATAATCGAAAAATACAAAAAGGCGCTTGCGCTTGAAATAAACAAGGATCTGCGCCTCGGCGAGAGCGATTTTTCAAAGTTTGATATCTCGCTTTATCCCGAGACGGGCAAACCGCCCGCTCGCGCGCAGATGAAAGAGGTTCTCGCCTTTTGCAAAAACTGGGCGGAGGATTTCAGTGAAAGCTCGGAAAGCCTTTATATGTGCGGCAAGAGCGGACTCGGAAAGACCTTCCTTGCCTCCTGCATTGCGGCAAAGGTCGCATCGCTCGGCTATTCCGTCGTCTTCGACACGGCATTTTCCATCCTCGGCACATATGAGGACGTCAAATTCGGCAGAAGCGAGAAGAATCTCGATGTTTTTGAAACGGCAGACCTTCTCATAATCGACGATCTCGGATGCGAAATGTCAACACCGTTTGCCGTTGCCGCATTCTATAACCTCATAAACAAGCGCAGAAGCCTCGGAAAGAGCACGATTGCAATCACTCCGCTCTCAAAAACGGAGATCTCAAAGCGCTATGGCAGTCAGGTTCTCTCAAGGCTTGAGGGCGATTTCATAAAGCTTGAATTTCTCGGCGATGATGTCCGTTTGAAACGGTAGCGCCCGGGGCAGAATATAAAAAAACGGGAGATTTTTTGATGAAACGATTCATTTTGCTTCTCACCTCGCTCCTTGTTATTCTTCTTTTCTGCACCTCGGCTTATGCCGCTGCACCGTCGCTCGTCAGCGAATGCGCGGTGCTCATTGATGCGGACACAGGGCAGATTCTCTATAACAAGGATATGCACAGGCAGATGTATCCTGCAAGCATTACGAAGATACTGACGGTCATAACCGGGCTTGAAAAGATTCCAATGTCCGAAACTATGACGATGTCTCACTATGCGGTCTTCTCCATTCCCGTCGGCTCAAGCCACATCGCGCTTGATGAGGGCGAGACGATAACTATGGAGCAGGCGGTTTATGCGGCGCTTCTGATGTCGGCAAACGATGCCTGCAACGGAATTGCAGAGCACATCGCGGGCTCGACGGAGGCATATGCCGCCATGATGAACGAAACGGCAAAGCGCGCAGGCGCGATAAACTCAAATTTCGTCAATGCCCACGGTCTTTTCGACGAAAACCACTATACGACGGCATATGATATGGCAATGATTTGCCGCTATGCGCTCCGCAACGCAACCTTCCGCAAGGTTTTCGGAACGCGAAAATACGTTATGGCTCCGACGAACGAGCAGCCCGAAGCGAGAACTTTCATCAATCAGCACGATATGGTGAGCGATTCGCGCAGAAAATATGACGGTATCATCGGCGGAAAAGAGGGCTGGACGAGCAAATCTAAATGCACACTCGTCACTGCCGCCCGCAGAAACGGAAAGACGCTTATCGCAGTCGTTATGAAATGCGTCAAGGATGCGGACAAATATAATGACACGAAGCTGCTTCTCGATTATGGCTTTTCCGATGAGTTTTCCGATGTCACCCTTTCGACGGACGATCTTCCGCAGGGCGGCGGGCATACGTTCTCAAAGCCGCTCACACTTCACCTGCCGGTCGGCATTGCAAAATCCGACCTCAATATTTCGACAGCTATGGAACACGGCGAGGACCTCATCGTCGTCACATATCCCGACGGTTCGGAGCTCGGAAAATTCCCCTGCACGGTTTCGATAGACGTTTCCGAAAAGACGGCGGAGGAAAAGAGCCGCGACAGGCTCAAAGCCGTTTTAAAGACGATTCTCATAATTATCCTTGCAATTATATTACCATTCGTATTATTTATTGCATTTATTGCAATTCGTAAAGAAATACACCGCGCGCGGAGACGCCGCAGAAGACAAAACAGAAGGAGATACTGACATGAAAAAGACTATTGCACTTATCCTTGCGCTGACACTTATCCTTGCTACCGCGCTTTGCGGATGCGGGCAGAAGGCAAAGACAGCCGGTGAGTTTACACTTGCCGCAACGCTTGCTCCCGAAGATCAGCAGAAGATTGATGAGCTTCTCGCAAAATTTATGACCTGCTATGAAGAGAATAACGCAAAGGATGCGCTCCCGCTCCTCACGGACGATTTCGGTGCAACGGAGGAAGACCTCGCTTCCTTCTTTGATCAGATCCACGCGCTCTCCCGCAATCCCTTTGTTCCCTATGATTCCTATTATATGAACGGGCTCACGGTTTCGGAAGCTCTCATCAAGGTCAAGAAAGCAGAGACTGATGAGAATTATATTGAGCTCACACCTGCTCACAAGGAGCTTTACTGCGCTATGTATGCCTCCGAAGGTGAAAAAATCTCATATATGATGACACTTATGCTCACCAAGAGCGGAGACGGATTCAAAATCGCATTCATCAACCCGACGGATTTCAAATATAACGGTGAAAATGCGCAGACCCTTTTCGACAAGACAGTCGCGCTCTATAAGGAGGATAAGCTCATCGCTTCCTATATCACCTCCTGCATGGTCGGAAACACACTTCGCCCCGGCGGATATATGAGATATTCAAACGATGTCGAGATGGAGGATATGTGTTATAAGCTCTATACGGAGATTTCCGATAAATTCAAGCTCCCGCTCACACTTGAGGGAACAAGCGGCTCCGCAGTCTATGAGATCGGAATCGCAAACGATGAGACCTATGGCATCATCCCGCTCTTCCTCATCAAGACCGATGTCAAGGTAAGCGACAAGGCAGCACTTAAGAAAGAGGCTGAGGCCGTCATTTCCGCAATCGAAAAGCTCTCTCCCGGAATCAGGGGCGCATTCTCATATGCAAGAATCAACGCGACAAACGATAATCTTGACGAAAACACGACTTCCGTCAATTCCGAGACAGTCACAATCGCGCTTGGTTAAGTCATTTAACAAAAGTTATTATGACGCGATTTTCTTGATTTCAAGCCAATTTGAAAAAATTTGAAATTTTTTCAAACTTTTTTCAAAAAAAGACTTGCAATTAAAAAAAAAGTGTTATATAATAATTTTGCAAAAATCTTTTGGGGAAGGGGTCTGTAGTATTATGAAGAACTATACAGAACCGAAACTCGAAATCGTCACAATTCAGGCTTCCGATGTCATCACGACATCCGCAGTAGCCAGCTTCGCTTCCCTCTTCAGAACGAGCGGAATTGAAGATGGTGGCCATGCAAGCCTCAATACCTTCGAGATTCAGTAATCGTTTTCCGAAGTGTGGCGATGAGTCTGCGATGCAGGCAGACGCATTGTGCATGAAAACCAAATAGCAAACCATAAAGGGGTAACAGTGCACATTACCCCTTTATAAACGTCTAATCACGCAAACGGAATTTTTCGTTTGCGTTTTTTTATGTCTCTGTCCTATATGAGTGTTGAGACATAAACGCAACAAATTAGCAAAAGTATCATATAATATAGTCAGAAATTGGAACTTTCTTCTGATTTATCAGCCTATATAGATAATAAAACAGTCAGACAAACTTGGATTTGCAGGTGAGATAATGATCGTTTTAATTACAGGTGCATCCCATACAGGCAAAACAGCACTTGCTCAAAAGATGCTTGAAAAATATAAATATCCGTATTTGTCGATAGACCATTTGAAAATGGGTTTAATCCGTAGTGGTAACACAGAACTTACTCCTATGGATGATAATGAATTAACCGGATACTTGTGGCCGATTGTTCGTGAAATGATAAAAACTGCTATTGAAAACAAGCAGAACTTAATTGTCGAAGGTTGCTATATTCCATTCGATTGGCAAAAGGACTTTGGTTCCGAATATCTTAAAAACATCAGATATTTCTGTCTTGTAATGAGTGAAGAATATATCAGAAATCACTTTGCTGACATAAAGAAATATGCAAATGCCATTGAAAATCGTTTGGATGATGATTGGTGCACAATGGAGAGTGTATTGGCGGATAATGCAGAAATGTTAGACCTTGCACTAAAGCATAATGTGAACTATATGCTCATTGAAGATAAATACGACATTAATATTGATTTATAAAACAAATTCCAATTTGTCGAACAGATGAGAGCGGAGGAAAATCCTCCGCTCTTGTTATATTTCGGGTACGGTGTATTTCATAGCGTAGCT